>JBGVFL010000022.1:0-11066 GCA_045120995.1 Candidatus Onthoplasma sp.
TATCTCAATTGTTTGAAGAATATAAAAAGGGAAAGAGAACTCTTTTGAAATAGAGAAAGGTTGTTTATGAATTATAAATTGAGAGAATGTAATTTAAATGATTTGAAGCTTGTTGATTTTAATCAAGAGCATAAAAAAGAATTAAACTTATGGCAAGACATTGAAAAACAAGCTGGAAATAATGGCTTGGATTCTTTTGTTGTTGCAAGCGGAACAAAACTTGGTGATTACATAGAATTTTTCACAAATCAAATAGAACTGTATTCTAAAATTGCTTTAGATGGTGAAAATATTGTTGGATTTGTTTGCTATGTTGTTAATGATAATAAATCGGCTCATATTGAGATGGTTGGAGTTAGTCCAAAATTCAGAAAGAAAGGATATTCTAAAAAAATCTTAGATAAAACTAAAAAGGAAATTGAAGAAAAATTTAATATTAGAAAAGTAACATTAGCTGTTCATAAGAAAAACGAACAAGGATTAAAATCATTTTCAAAATTCGCAAAACAAACAGTTGAGAAAACATCAGAATATTACATAGGTTTTGAATTATAGTGAAATAAACCTTACCAAAAGACTAGCAAAAGCTAGTCTTTTGTTGTTTACAATACGCTGTTTTTGTGATATAATATAAAATATGCAGAGATGGTCGAGTGGTTTAAGGCACACGCTTGGAAAGCGTGCGATGTTAACGCATCCGCAGGTTCGAATCCTGTTCTCTGCGCCAACAATTAACAATGAAATTAGTAAAAGTTAAAAAAGAAGAACTAGATTATTTTTATTCTCTTTTAGAGCAAGATTTTTGTTTTGATGAGCGCAAAACAAAAGAAGATGTTCTAAAAGATTTTTCCAATCCTTCGTTTAAACCTTGTTTCATAAAAAATGGAAAAATGATTATAGGCTATTTTAGCTATTGGGAATTTGATTCTTTTATTTATGGGGAACATTTTGCTATTTTAAAGGAACTTAGAAATCAAAATATTGGTTCAAATTTCTTAAAACAATTTTTAACTTTGTTAAAAAAAATATTTATATTCGAAGTTGAAAAACCAACAGATGAATTATCACAAAGAAGAATTAATTTCTATTTAAGAAATGGAATTCAATTCAATAAATTTAAATATTTTCAGCCATCATATCATAAAGGGACAGATAAAATACCTATGTTGATTGCATCTTATCCAAATAAGTTAAGTTATAAGGAATTTCTAAATTACACAAAATTTATAAAAAAGGCTGTTTATCAATCTTAGGAATGTTTTAAATGAAAGATTTATTTATAAGAAGCATTAAATTAAAAGACATTGAAAATAGAGTTGGTTATCCATTTGAAATACCAATGATTAAAAATTTTTCATGTCTTGAGTTTAAAAAACCTGTAACCTTTATTGTTGGCGAAAATGGAAGCGGGAAAAGCACACTTATTGAAGCTTTGGCGATTAGTGTTGGTTTAAATGCTGAAGGTGGCTCTCAAAATTTAGTTTTTAATACATTCAACACTCATTCTGAACTTTCAGACTATATGATTGTTGAAAAAGGGATTAGGAGACCAGTAACAAAATATTTTTTAAGAGCTGAAAGTTTTTATAATGTTGCAACTGCAACTGAAAACAATGTAGATGCTTTATATTATGGAATGAATGGAGTTTCATTACATAAATGTTCACATGGGGAATCTTTTCTTAATCTAATAGAAAATAGATTTTATAATAACGGACTCTATATTTTAGATGAACCAGAGGCAGCATTATCACCAACTAGTCAAATGAAATTCTTAATTTTGTTAGATGATTTAGTTAAAAATGGTTGTCAACTTATTATTTGTACGCATTCGCCTATTATACTTTCGTATCCGAATGCTGAAATATATCAAGAAAAAGATGGGGAATTAGAGTTAACAAACTATAAAGATACTAATATTTATAACCTATATAAAACGTTTCTTTTCGATAGTGATAGAATGTTATATAACTTATTAGAAACAAATGAAGGTTAAAGTTGAACAAATAAAATCTTATTAAAAAATCTTTTAAGGATTGACTTAAGAGATTTTTTTTGTTAGAATGAATGCAACATTAGGAAATCTAATTATAGATTTTGCAACCCGAAAGGCTGTTGCCTTGAATTTATCTTATCGCAAATCCTCATGTGTAAACTTTTTTTGATGTCGATGTCGAAGAGTTTATTTTTTAACCGATTTTTTTAAAAGGAGATTTTTAAGAATGAAACAAACTTACCAACCAAAGAAAAAACAACGTAGCAAAGTTCATGGATTCCGTGCTAGAATGAAAACTTTAACAGGAAGAAATGTTTTAAAACGTCGTCGTAACAAAGGTAGAAAAGAATTAACAAGATAATTATGTTAAAAAAAGAAAACAGATTAAAAAAAAGAAAAGAGTTTAATTATATTTATAAAAAGGGAACTGTTGCTTATTCAAGCAGTTTCATAATTCATTTTGTGCGTGCTTTTAAGCCCTATCCTCAAATTGGAATAACGGTAGCAAAAACTGTTGGAAATAGTGTTATTAGGAGTCGTGTAAAACGAATAATTAGCGAAGCTTGCAGATTGAATATTGAAAAGTTTGCTGTTAAAAATTATGTTATAACAGCAAAAGAACAAGCAAAGGAAAAATCTAGTAAAGATATTGAACTCGAACTTTTGCGAGTTTTAGAAAAAAACAAGCTATTAAAGGGTGTTGATAATGTTTAAGGTTTATTATATTTTAACTTATCCGCTAACTTTAATATGTTTATTTTTGCTTTTAATATATCGCAAATTTTTAACTCACGGAAAGCAAAAATGTTGTCACTTTTTGCCAACCTGTAGTGAATACGCATGGAGATCTATCTTGGAATTTGGAGCTATATGGGGAGGGTTTTTAAGTTTTAAAAGACTGCTTAAATGTAATCCAAAACACAATGGTGAGGTGGATTTTCCAAAATTAAATTTATTAGGAAATTATAAATGGAAATGTTAACAAATTTTAATATGGTTCTTGGTTTTAATATGTGGCATTCTATTATTTCATGGTTTGGAAGCTGGATTACTAATTACGGCTGGGCAATAATAGTTTTCACAATTGCTTTAAAAATCGTGATGAGTCCACTAGACATTTACCAAAGAATCTCATCAAAAAAACAACAAAAATTTCAAACAGTTATGCAACCAGAATTGCAAGCAATTCAAGCAAAGTATGCTAACGATAAACAAAAATTAAATCAAGAAACTGCGAAAGTTTATAAAAAATATAACTTTAATATGGGTGGAATGTGTTTATCAATGCTTTTAACAATGGGTGTTAGTATGCTTGTTTTCTTCACATTGTTCTCAAGTTTACGTTCTTTTGGAACTCAAAAACTTTATGATTCATATGCGCAACTAGATAAGACTTATGTTGAAGTTGTTGGAGAAAATAAAGCTTTTGCAGATTTAACAGGAGAAGAAAAGAATGCTTGGGAAATTGTTATTGAAGACAAATATAAAGATTTGAGCGAACAAAATTCTTGGCTTTGGGTTAAAAATGTTTGGAAGAAAGATGCAAAAGAATCTCAATTTGTTGATTTTAAAAGTTATGCAAACTATGCAAACTTAAAAGATGAACAAAAAACAGAAGCAAAAGCGAGATACGATTTTATTGTTAAAACCATTGATGGAGAAAAAACAC
The DNA here is from genome assembly GCA_045120995.1 of Candidatus Onthoplasma sp. Lineage (GTDB taxonomy): Bacteria > Bacillota > Clostridia > Christensenellales > UBA1242 > Onthoplasma. Next base: position 3,666 of record JBGVFL010000022.1, read on the forward strand.
AACCAAATGGCTATTATATTTTAATTATTTTGGCTGTTGTTGTTTCTTTCTTAACGCAATGGTTATCTCAAAAACTCACAATGCCAAAAGGTCAAAAACTTAACACAACAAATAAAGTTATGATGGCTATTTTTCCGTTAACAATGGTTATTTTGGCTTACAATTCAAACGTTATATTCACGTTGTATGTTATTGTAAACTCTATTATGACAGCAGCAATAACAACAGTTTTAACATTTGCTATGAAAAAGAAAAATAATGGCAAAGATGAAGATATAATTTTACCAAGAAAGAATGTTGAAGTAGTTGAATATAGCAGAAACTATAAAAAATAATAAAAACATTCTTAACAAAGAATGTCTATTTAAAAAGAAAACATATTCAACTTTTGAATATTGTATTTCGAATAAACTTACTATTACGTAAGCAAGAAACAGCATTAAAGGAGAAATTATGCAATTAGAAGCAACAGGAAAAAGCGTCGAAATCGCAATTCAAAATGGTTTACTTGAATGTGGAATGAAGCGAGAAGATGTTAATGTTAAAGTTGTTGATGAAGGTGGACTTTTCAAAAAAGCAAAAGTAATTTTATCTTGGGGTGAAAGCGTTGTTGCTCAACCACAAGAAGAAGTTCAAGAAGAAACAGTTGAAACAGAAGAAGTTCAAACTGAAGATAATGTTGAAACTGAAACAGAAGAAGTAGTTCAACCTGAAGAAAAGAAAAAGAAAGTTGTTGATTCATCTAGAATTCAAGAAAAAGGTAAAGAATTTTTACTTGGTCTTGCAAGAATTTTAGACGAAAATGCAACATGTGATGTTAGTGTTAATGAAAATGAAGTTTCATTTGCGCTTAAAGGTGATAATCTCGGAAAACTTATTGGATATCATGGAGATAATCTTCAAGCTCTTCAAATTTTACTATCTGGCCTCAAAACTAGAGGTGAAGGAGCTTTAAGATTGTTCTTAGATGTTGATGGTTATAAGGCTAGTAGAAATCAAGCAATTATTGATCTTGCAAATAAAACTGCAGAACAAGCTATTAAGATTGAAAGAAATATACATTTAGATCCAATGAATGCATATGAAAGAAGAATTGTTCATACAACTCTTCAAGAAAGAGAAGATGTTACAACCGAATCAACAGGAGAAGGAGAAAAACGTCACGTTGTTGTTAAACCAACTTTTAAAAGATAAAAAGAGCAAACAAGCTCTTTTTTTTATTGTAAATTTTTATTTTATGTTAAAATATTTGACTTAGAAAATGCAATAGTTTAATATATTTGTAACAAAATAATAGGGGAGAGAGTTTTATGAAGAATAAAATCTTTAGTTTAATTTTAATGTTTTGCTTAATATTACCTTGTATGGTAATGCTTTCTGCTTGTAAAGAAGAAGGGGATAAAACTGTTTATATAAACGTTAATTCGGTGGAAGAATTAAAATCTGCATTAACAAATAACATTAAAAATGATATTATCAAACTTAATAAACATTTAGATTTGGAAAGAGATAATGAAAACAAAGCGTTAGTTATTGATTCAGGTAAAAATGTTTTAGATTTGAATGGTTTTACTTTAATTGGTGTTGATAATTCAGTAGATAGTTGGCATGTAATTGATCTTAGAGGTGAAGGAACAGAATTAACAATCAAAGATTCTTCAGAAGATATGAGTGGTGGTATTCTTGGTCGTTGTTATGGAATTCAAGTTTCTCGTGGAGCAAAGTTAACAATAGAAAGTGGAAATTTCCTTTGCGTTGAAAATGAATTTTTTAATCAAAGTGTTGTTGTATATGGCGGAACATTAGTTGTTAATGGAGGCGTTTTCATAACTAAATCATACGAAACAATACATGGTAAATCATACACATGGGATGAAGTTTTATATAAAAACCATATTGAAATTAATGGTGGAAACTTCAACTATATTGGTGAAGAAGAAAACGAATTTGGATTATTCTTATTTGAAGGAACAGATCAAACAGTTGTTGTAAACGGTGGAACATTCAATAACAATTATATAAAATATATAGTTGCTTGCGATTCTACAGTGAACCTTGTTAATAATGCGCAAATTCCAGAAGAACAAATTGTTGTTTGGGATGTTGAATAAAAAGAGCAAATTTTGCTCTTTTTTCAAATGAATTGCTATGATAAATAACATTGTATCAAAAATGTGATATGAACATTATTAATAACCCTTTTAGCAATATTAAATCATGGCTAGAATATGGAAATGTATTTATGTTAACAATAAAAAATTAAAAGCGCTTCAAGAGTGCTTTTTTAAAAAATTAAATTGACATTTAGGCTAGTTGTTGATATACTTAAAAACATAATAGATTCAAGGAGAAAAAAAATGGAACAACAAAATTTAAGTGAATTTGAAATTAAAGTTGAAAAAATTAAAAGATTAGAAGAAATGGGAGAAAAGGCTTATAAAGCCAAATTCAACAAAACTCACGAAATTCACGATCTTGAAAAATATGAATTAGGAACAAAGGTTAGTGTTGCTGGTCGTATGACTTTTAAACGTACATTTGGTAAGTTGATTTTTGCTCGCCTTTATGCTATTGGAGATAATTTTGATTGTGACTTAACTCAAAGTTTTAGAACAAGTGTTCAAATTAGTTTATCTCTAAACATTGTTGGTGATGTTGCTCTTCAAAAATTTAAAGATTTTTGTGATATTGGAGACTTTGTTGGTGTTAATGGTGAATTGGTTAGAACTCAAACTGGTGAGCTTACTGTTCAAGTTGAAAGTTTTGAACTTTTAGCAAAAGCTCTTCGTGGTCTTCCTGAAAAATTCCACGGACTTGTTGACACAGATGCAAGATATCGTCAAAGATATTTAGACATTATTGCCAATGAAAAATCTCGTCAAGCAGTTTGGGTTAGATTTAAAGTAACTCAATTTATTCGTGATTTCTATATTAAACACGGTTTCTTAGAAGTTGAAACTCCAATTCTTCAAAACGCTGTTGGTGGAGCTCTTGCAAAACCATTCCACACTCATCACAATGCGCTAGATCTTGATATGAACTTAAGAATTAGCCCTGAGACGTTCTTAAAGCGTGTTATTGCTTGCGGTTTTGATAAAGTTTTCGAAATTGCAAAAGACTTTAGAAACGAAGGTCTTTGTATTGATAAACTTCAAGAATTCACAATGCTTGAAAGTTACGCTGCATACTGGGATTTTGAAGATAGCATTAAGTTCTACACAAAACTCTTTAGAGAAGTTTGCCACTTTGTGTTTGGAAAATATGAATTTATGTCTAATGGAAGAATGATTAACCTTCCAACAGAATTCCCAAGAATGGATTATGTTGCAACATTAAATGAAATTTTAGGCTTTAATGTTTTGGATATGACTGATGCTGAAGAGTTTAAAAAGCTAGTTCTTGAAAAAGGATTACTTGAAGAATATGAACTTGCAGATCAATTTACAGTTGGCGGAATTATTGACTTGCTTTATAAGAGAAAGATGCGTCCTAATATTGTTGAACCAACAATTTTATATAACTATCCAAACGTTGTTCCTCTTGCTAGATATAACGACAACGATGATAGACTTATTGAAATGTTCCAACTTGTTATTGATGGTCAAGAAATGATTAAAGGTTATAGCGAGTTGGTTAACCCAATTCAACAAAAGAGAAACTTTGAAGAACAAGCTAAAGCAAAATTAAAAGGTGATGCTGAAGCTATGGATTACGATAAAGAATATATTTTAGCAATGGAACACGGTTTCCCACCAATTTCAGGAATAGGATTTGGAATTGACGTTTTCATTTACCACTTGCTTGATTGTGAAAACATTAGAGATACAATTTTATTCCCAATAACAAAACCATTAGATAACGAAAAGGAAGAAAATGAAGATTAGTGTAATTGGAACAGGAAGATGGGCATCAACAAACATTTGGATTGCTGTTCGTGGTGGCCACACTGTTAAATGTTGGGATAAATTTGAAACAGAATTTATGTTAACAAAAAAGAATAGATATGTTGATTTAAGTAATAGTGATGATGTTATTTGCTGTAGAGACTTAAAAGAAACATTGGATTATAGCGATATTGTTATTATTTCAATTCTTAGCCAAGAATTAGAAAACTTAATGAAAGAAGTTTCAAAAATAGACAACTATCAAAACAAGAAATATTGTTTAGCAATGAAGGGTGTTCAAGCCGAAACAGGGAAAACATTAAGTGAAATTATGATGCAATATGGTGTTAACAAGAGCAATATTGCGATTTTGGCCGGACCAGGACAACCTGATTCTATTGCTGAGAATAAAAGAATCAATAAAATGGTTGTTTCATCTTACGATTATAGGCTAGCAAAGGAAATTAGTGAAATTATAAAAACTGAAAACTTCAAGCTGTTTCCTTGGCCAGATGTTCAAGGTTGTGAACTTTGTGCTGCTGCGAAAAATGTTTATAGTGCTTTAGGTGGAATGTGTGAAGGTGCGGAACAAACAACTCTCAAAGGTCAAATCATGAGCGTCAGTATGCACGAAATGCAAAACTATTTAAAAGTTATGAATTGTAATCCAGAAACAGTAATTCATTTATCACTTTTAGCAGACTATAATGCAACCCTTTACGATCCAGTGAGCCATAATTTAAATTATGGAATTCAAGTGGTAAAACAAAATAATGTAAACCCAAATTTAGATTTCAACTCAATCGAAGGTAAGTATGCTGTTGCGGGTTTGTTAACAAGATTAAGATTGAGAAATCAGCAATTAAGTGACTATATGCAAACAAAAGTTCCATTAATGGAAACTTTCCAAAAGATAGTTAATGGAGAAATTAAAACAAACGAAATTATTGATGAAGTTGATAATGCAATAAATTCATCTTTAAATGAATGGACAGATAAAAGTTTTGATTTATAAATAATAAAAAACACGGTTCAACCGTGTTTTTTGCTATCTTTTTACAACTATTTTTTCACCACCTTCCATAATTAGTGGTAAGTCCTTATTGTATTTGTTCAATTCACTTGGAATAATTTTAATTCGTTTGCAAAGGTCCCACATTGTTTCGTTTTGTTTTGCAATATATATTTGATAATCGTATTTGCTTAAATTAAGTTTTTTACCAATTTTATAACTATCAACAATTTCAACAGATTCTTTTTCATAAATCTGAGCATTAACAAATAATGAATATTCAATTTCAATGTTTGTGCCACGTTTAACTTTTATTTTGTTATCAACTATTGAAACCTGATGATGCACGCAACTTAAATTGTTTGAAGTTGTTTTAGTTTTTAAAACAAAAGGAACTTCAAGTCGTTTGTTTTTAATTTCTTTGTTTTCATCTATGTATGTAAGGTTAGATGAAATAACTCCTTCTAAGAAAAGTTCTCCGGCTTTAACATATGAATTTGTAACTTCACCAATATAGTTAACATTTGCAATAATATCATCAATAGCGGTTTCGTTGTCAGATAAAGAAATTTCATTTAAAATGGTTTCACTCAAAGTTAGATTTTCAATTTTTTTAGTATATTCTCTTTTTGTGGTTGTTGTTTCAATTTCATTTTCAATGCTATATATATCATCAACAATATCTAATGAAACGACTTTCAAAACTACACCACAAACCTTTACAGAATTCTTAATAGTTACAACACTTAAATTGTCTTCTAACTCGGTTGAAATTTGTTCATAACCTTTATCAACACAAAAAGATAAATCCAACATATCATCTTTCTTTAAATCAGTTATCTCAACATCGCATTTAACACGAGTTTCTTCTTTTAGTTCTTTTATTAACAAATCTTCACCAAAAGTTGTTTCGTAAACTAACGATGTGAATAATTTTCCTTCAACCATAAAGAAACCATTTTCTGCTGTTGCTTTGTCAAAAGCAAAGTAAGTGTTATTGCATAAAATTTTATTAATCTTATCTTTTGTTTCTAAATTCAACGTATGTTCAAATTGAGTATTAATAAATTTGCTAACATGGTTAGATAACAATTGATTTTTCTTTGATATAATATTATCGTTTGTTTCAATAGAGTTTGCCAAACCTATGTTCATATATGAAACTGGAGATATGTTTACATCACAATTAATTTTTAATGAACCTTCTGTTGTTAAAATAGTATTGGCAATAGCTGAGTCTAAAATATTTAAATTTGTGTCAGTTGTAATTGAATTATCTATATAAGTTTCACTGAAGTTCGTACTACTATTTAAAGTTCCCAACATATTGTCCGTGTCTAGATATAAAACTTTAACCCCAACTTTTCCCGTTAAAATTGCTTTTCCGTTTCCACAATCAACTTTCTGATCGAAGATATATGAATTAACATCTAGAATTTTTTTTAAATTAGCATTAGCATCAAACGCCATATTTAATGTTAAGTTAAAATTGAATTTTGGCATATTTTTTGAGTGAACCACTTTCACATTTTCTTCCATATATTTCCTCCTGTCTTAAATAATGTATTGTTACACTTAGTAAAATATGATAAATAAAATAGGTTACTTTATATTTTTTAATTAAAAAATCTGTTAAAAACGAAAGTTTTGTTATATTCAAATTTCGTTAAAAACAAAAGAATTAAACCAAGAAACTTTATAATAATTAATAATATTTTTTGTTTTGACTTTAAGTGCAAAACAGTTTCGACAAAAATATTAAAACTCATTGTAAAAAATATAAAAATAAGCATTTTCTTTAAATATTCTCTTAGGTTAAATTTTTAAATTTTGTTATCATAGACTTGTTTTCGAAAATATAAAAATTAAAAATTTAAAGGGGAATGAAATGAAAAAAACAAAAATGATTATTGCAGATGAAGATAAAAGTGTTATGGAAGAAATGGTTCAAAACTTTAGTGGAGAACAATTTGATATTGTTGGAACAACAAATGATGGAGAAGAACTAATTAAACTAATTAATGAAAAGAATCCCGACCTTGTTTTAATGGATATTGTTTTGCAAAAATGTGATGGCTTTAAAGTTTTAGAAACTGTTAACACAAAGAACATAAAAGTTGTTATTCAATCATCTCTTTCTATTGATGGATTTATAAATAAAGCAATTAGTCTTGGAGCTAAATATTATTGCATCTAACCATTTGATGTTAAAACACTCAAAGAAAGAGTTTTTGATATTATTGAACCAAGAGACAATCAAAACAACTTAATGTTTAATTCAAAAACAAACAATATGTTGGAAGAAAAAATAACAAACATATTTATAACTGTGGGAATTCCTGCTCATATTAAAGGATATCAATTTCTACGTGAGGCAATTAAACTTGCAATTGCAAATCCGGAAATTATCAATTCAATAACCAAAAAACTTTATCCAACAATTGCGGAAAAATATGATACAAGTGCATCAAAAGTAGAAAGAGCAATTCGCCACGCAATCGAAGT
>JBGVFL010000023.1:0-7141 GCA_045120995.1 Candidatus Onthoplasma sp.
AAAAAAGGAAGTTTAAACTTCCTTTTTTTTAATCATTGTTTTTTGTCATAAATATCAATTTCCCATCTTTACAATCAATAAGAACATTATCACCCTTTCTTATTTCACCTTTCAACATACGATCGGCAAGTTCATCTTCAATTTTTCCAGTTATAAGTCTTCTCATTGGTCTAGCGCCAAAATCTTCATTTGTTCCATTTTTTACCAAATAATTTAAAGTTGCTTGAGTAAATTTAAGTTCAATATCACTTTGTTTTAGATTTTTATTTAAATCTCCTAGCATCTTTTTGGCAATGTCTTTCATAACCTTTTCATTAAGTTTATTAAATACAACAATATTATCAATTCTATTAATTAGTTCTGGGTTGAAATATTTTTTTAGTTCATTTAACATTACTTGTTGCTTATCTTCATCACTAGAAGTTTCCCCAAATCCTAGACTTACATTTGTTTTATTTAGTTTATTACTTCCAATGTTTGAGGTTAAAATAACAATAGTATTTTTAAAGCTTACAATTTTCCCATGACTATCTGTAAGTCGTCCATCATCAAGAATTTGAAGTAACATATTAAAGACTTCAGGGTGAGCTTTTTCAATTTCATCGAATAGCACAACACTATAAGGTTTTCTTCTAACCTGTTCTGTTAATTGTCCGCCATCATCAAAACCAACATATCCAGGAGGTGAACCAATTAATTTACTAACGCTATGAGCTTCCATAAATTCACTCATATCTAAACGAATAATTTTATTCTCATCATCAAACAAGCTTTCAGCTAGAGCCTTGCTTAATTCCGTTTTACCAACACCAGTTGGTCCTAGGAACAAGAAAGAGCCTATTGGTCTTCTTGGATCTCTTATTCCTATTCTACTTCTTCTAATTGCCTTGCTAACTTTTTCAACAGCTTCATCTTGCCCTTTAACTCTTTCTGTTATCATCTTTTCAAGGTTTAATAGTTTTTCTGCTTCGCCTTCTGTAAGTTTTGTTAAAGGTATATTTGTCCATTTACTAATAACTTCAGCAACCTCTTGCTCTGTTATTACAGCATTATTTGAGTCTTGAGAACTAGGAATAGACTTTAATCTATTAATTTCAGCTTTAACTTCATTAACTTTATCTCTTAATTTTCCAGCTCTTTCAAAATTTTCTTGATTTACAGCATCTTCTTTTTCTGCTTCCAACTTAACAAGCTTTTCTTTAAGTTCTTTTATTTCAACACTATCATAATTTGTTTTCACTTTTGCCCTGCTTGAAGCTTCATCAATAAGGTCTATAGCCTTATCTGGAAGACTTCTATCTTGAATGTATCTATCAGACAATGTTGCAGCGGCTTTAATTGCTTCGTCTGTTATTTTAACTTTATGATATGCTTCATACGTATCTCTTAAGCCTTTAAGTATTTCAATTGTTTGTTCAACTGTTGGTTGATCCACCATAATAGGTTGGAAACGACGTTCTAACGCTTTATCTTTTTCTATATATTTTCTATATTCATCTGTGGTTGTTGCACCAATTGTTTGCATTTCACCACGAGCAAGATATGGTTTTAACATATCTGCAGGGTTTGTTTCTCCTTTATCAGTTCCCACTTGCGCAAGAGTATGAATTTCATCAATGAAAACAATAATACTTCTATTTGTTGTTATCATTTCAATAGCATTTTTTAGTTTTTCTTCCATACTACCACGATATTTTGTTCCAGCCATAAGTCCACCAATATCAAGACTATATATAGTTTTGTTTTTTAACAACGCTGGAACATCTCCATCAACAATTCTTCTTGCAAGGCCTTCAACAACTGCAGTTTTTCCAACACCTGCCTCACCAATTAAAACCGGATTGTTTTTAGTTTTTCTGCAAAGAATTTCAATCATTCTTTCAATTTCATTCTCTCTTCCAATAATTGGATCTATCTTTCCTTGCTTTGCCTTAAGAGTTAAATCACTTCCCATATCCAACAATTCTTGTGGCAATTCACTAACAATGTTATTTTGCGCACCTGCCTGAGTTTGTCCTTTTTCGTTTCCATTAACATTTCCAACTTGAACTAAACCTTGAGATTCGAAGTTGTTTGCCGTGTTAGTTATTATTCCTATGGCGCGATTTCTAATTTCAAGAATGTTTAATTTTAAAACGCCTGCTAAAATATTAATTGCAAAACTGTCCTCTTGACTTAAAAGAGCAACCAACATATGTTCACTAGAAATATATGCACTGTGAGTTTTCTTAGCAACTCCATTTGCAATCATCAACATTTCTTTAACTCTTGGTGTTAGTTCAACAACATTTGATGGAATTCCAGCATTACTGTATTTATTTAATATTTCTTGAACTATTTCGCTAGTAACTTGATATGCTTGCAACAACTTTTTTGATTTACTCTCAACCTTTGTTAATGCGTATAAAATATGTTCAGTTCCAACTTGGTTTGTTCTATGAGAAGCATATTGTGATGCAACTTGAATAATTCTGTTTGCCAAATCAGTTAAATTATACATTTATATCTCCTTTTAAAATCTCTTTAGTTTTCATTGCCAACTCTTTCATCTCTGTTTGAGAAGCAATGTCATTTAGTTTGTTTGTTATTAATTTTTGCAATTCATTAAGAGTTTCAAACGACATTTTAACAATCCCTAAATTTAAACCCATTCTTAAGTTTACTAAAATGTTATATAACTCTTCATATGTTAACAAATGTGAGTATTTTAAAATCGCCATACTTCTTGCAGATTTATCTAACATTTCATCGTGATTTGTTGCATCTACCATCTTAACACTTTCAATTTCGAGTTCTTGAAGTTTAATTAAAGTGTTTTCAAAATCTTCACAAATTTTCTTTTCACTTATTCCTAAATTACACCTTGTTGACAATTTATAAACTGCGGGATATTTAGTTTCTTTTAAAGAATATCCTAATTTAGCAACATTTTGTTTTACTTGTTCAATTTTATTAATTTTTGTTATTGCACTTAACATTATGTCGCTTTCTAACTTAATTCCACAGCCAATTTTATTTAAGTCACTCATTAAATAACCAAATTGATCATTAAAAGCAAAACTTATTTTTGAAGATAAAAATTGAGTTAGTTCAAGAGATTTGCTTATAACATCTTTATTAAACCCAACACAAGACGAAACAACAGAAATATGTTCTCCATTAAATAGGTTAATTGAAATGTTATCATTATTTGCGACGAATAAATTTTGAGTGTTTGGTAACAGTAACCCACTATTTTTAAGGTGTTTAACAATTCCTGCATCAACTTCAGCAACATTTAGAATAGACATTTTACCTTTTAGGGCCTCAATTAACATTTGCACTATTTGTTGACGATTTTCAATATTAAGTTTTGGTTCAAATTTAAAATCTTTTATATTTCTAAATATAGTTATATTTGTTGATAAAACATTATTCATTTGCGCTCTCCAATTTTGTTATTTGTTTTTTAATTTTTGCCGCATCTTCATATCTTTCTTCACTAACAGCAATTTTCATTTCTTCTCGAAGATTTTTAATTTTATCTTCCTTTGACAATTTTTCTGGTTTCGCTTTAGTTTTAATTGTATCTTGTTTGTGAGTTTCAAATGGTGCAATTCTTTTTATTATCTTTGAAATTTCATCTCTAAAGGCATCATAACAATTAGGGCAACCTAATTTCCCCAATGATTTAAATTCCCTTAAAGTTATCTTACATACTGGACAAGAGATGTTTTCAACTTGTTCGTAACCTATCATATCGCTGAAACTTGCAAACATTTCATCAAATAAACTAGGTTTTTGTTGGTTGAAAACTCCTTCTTTTATTGCACATTCTCTACATAAATTAGTATTCTTACTAACTCCATTAACAATTAAAGTTGAATGATATACGCTTGGCGCTCCACATCTATCGCAATTCATATTTATTTCTCCTTTCTATCTTTTAATTTCATTGTTTCAATTATAATTTGACTTAACACATTAGACCTTAGCCTATTATCGATATTTATAGGATTATTTAACGATTTTGGGCTTATCGCAGTCCTTATTAACAGCATTTCTCTTTCTGTAATTAATTTTCTATCTTTCATCTGTTCTAAAAGTTGATTTCCTTCTGCATAAGACAAAGGTTGTGAACATATATCAAGAGCATTTGCTAGAAAATTACTATTATTATCTTGAACTCTAACAACCTTAATATATCCACCACCACCACGCTGACTTTCAACAACAAATCCACGATTAACAGTGAAACGAGTGTTTAAAACATAGTTAATTTGACTTGGAACACAAGAAAAGAATTTTGCCAAGTCATTTCGACTTAATTCTATAAAGCTATCATCGTCTAAACTTGACATAATAAACTCTTCAATAACGTCACTTATTGTTTTATTATTCATCAGTTCCTCCTTTTTGACTTTCTTTGACCTTTGATTAAATTCTACTCCTATTCTATCCAAAAGTCAACTAAAAATGCATAAAAAATTAAAAAAATTAGCACTTTTTTGTTAAGAGTGCTAATTTTAACTAATCTATTTCTTTAGTTTTTATTTCTTCATTAATAGAAATAAAATTGTTTAACAATTTTATAAATACAGCGTTTTCCTTTTCATCAAATAGATGAAATTGCTGAAAGTTCAATAAATTTTCGTATATCCAATCAGTAAACTTTCCATTATTCATATTCACTATAGTTAAAGGAACTTTCACATTAAATGTTTTCGCTATTTTTGTTTGATTCTTTGATATAAAGTTTCTAAGTTCTGTTCTTGCTTTGTTTAACATTTTCACCTCTTAATAAATTATAACATATATTATGAAAAATATCAAATTTAACTTTTTCTAAAATGGTCATAAATTATCTTTGCGGTTGGCTTTGTTACTCCTTTTGTTTGCTCAAGTTCTTCAAGTGTTGCATTCTTAATATTCTCTATTGTTTTGAATTGGCGTAACAATGCTCTTCTGGTTGCTGGACCGACACCTTGAATGCTCTCTAAGCCACCTTTATACATTCCTTTTGCTCTCAATTGTCGGTTAAATGTTATTGCAAAGCGGTGGGCTTCATCACGAGCAAGCTGAATTAATCTTAAAGAGAAACTACCCCTTGCTAGAATGTATGGAGCGCTTTGATTTGGTTTAAACACTTCTTCTTCTCTCTTTGCTAAACTTATTAAATCGTTCGTAAAATGATATTTCTCCATAATTTCAACAGCAGAACTTAGTTGCCCTTTTCCACCGTCAATAATGATTAAATCTGGCATACTTGAAAAACTTATGTCATCACTATTTAATTTTTCCATACGACGGGTTAAAACTTCTTTCATTGAAGCAAAGTCATCAATAAAATCTACCGTTTCAATTTTGAATTTACGATACATATTAGTTGCCTTTTCGCCATTTATTAAAACAACCATACTTGCAACCGTATAAGTTCCATAGGTATGAGAAATATCGTAACACTCAATTCTTTTAGGTGTATGTTTAAGGTTTAAGTCTTTTTGAAGTTGTTTTATTGCTCCAATGCTTGCATTCCTTTGTTTTGTTGTTTTGTCTAAATTCTTTTCAATATGCATACGAGCATTTTTCTCTGCCATTAACAAGAGTTGATATTTAACACTATCAATTTTGGGTTTTGTTATTGTGATTTTTTTGCTATATTTATTAGCTAAGAACAACTCAACTTCTTCGCTTTCAATTTGTGGTAAAATTATTTCTTCCGCCACCATTGGGTGAGTGTTATAATATTGCATAATAAACTGCGAATATGCTTCATTCTCATCTAAATAATTTAAGATATCATGTGTTTGAATTCCTTGCAATTTCCCGCCACGAATATTTAAAACACACATTGCAGAAAATTCACCGCTTGTGATTAAATTAAACACATCATAGTTAACTAAACTACCCAGACTTGTGATAACTCTACTTTCCAACTTCTCAAGCATTTTAAGTTTATCTCTTAGTTGCAAAGCCACTTCAAAATTTTCGTTAGCACTAGCAGTTAACATTTTTTGTTTTAAAATTTCTTCAACTTCTTTTGTTTCGCCTTTTAAAAAGCGAATTGCGTTGTTTACTTCTTCCATATATTCTTGTTTTGAAACTTGCTGACTGCATGGTGCCAAACACATATGCATTTCATGGAACAAGCAAGGTTTTAGAGGTTTTTTGTTTTCGGCTAGTGGAAGTTTACATTTACGAAGTTTAAACGCATAGTCCATAATAGACATAACATCACGTGCAGAAACTCCTGCCATATATGGACCAAAATATTTATCATTCTTGTTTAATTTCCTGCTTATTTCAAAACGCGGAAAATCTTGTTTCATATTAACTTTAATGTAAGCATAAGTTTTGCTGTCTTTAAGAAGAATATTATAATACGGTTTATGCTTTTTGATAAGGTTGTTTTCAAGAGCCAAAGCTTCAACTTCATTGTTTACAATGAAAAAATCAAAGTCAACAACATTTTTAACCATATTTTGAACTTTAACATGGTCTTGCTTACGCAAGAAATATTGACTTACTCTCTTTTTTAAATTCTTCGCTTTGCCAACATAAATGATATTTTCATCTTTGTCTTTCATAAGATAAACACCCGCATCATTTGGCAATCGCTTAATTTTATCTTGAATTATATTCATATTCTTATTATATCACATATTTTTAGTGTTTTAAAATAATTTGTCCAAATTTTTCATATATTTTAATATGAAAATGTTTATTAAAAAATATTGGTTTAAAATTTTTAGTGTTATTTTGATTGTTGCTATTTCTATTTATGTTCTTATGTATGGCATTAAAAAAGCACGAAACTATGAAATTTTAAAAGGGGACGAAAAATCTCAAACCATTTACACAATTTGGCATATTGAAACCTTTGAAGGCGGAGGAAAGCCAAGAATTGACTATTTAAAAACTATAGCAAGAGATATGGAGAAACAAGATAATCAAGTTTTGTTTATGGTTAAAGCAGTTTCTCCTGAAAAGTTAGTTGGTGAGTTGGAAGTGAGCAAACCTGACATTATTTCTTTCGGTTTTGGTGTTGGCGAATTGGTTTTGCCACATTTAAAACATCAAGAAAATAGTTTTGATGTAAGAGATGAATTGATTGAGAGTGGTAGTTTTAATAAGAAGTTTTATGCTGTACCATACATTGTTA
>JBGVFL010000024.1:0-18480 GCA_045120995.1 Candidatus Onthoplasma sp.
AAGCAACAATTTTTTTGGGTGATGCCGGGTCTTTATGTTTGGGAGCGTATATTGGTGCAATTGCTTGTATATTAGGACTAGAATTCTTAATTCCAATTTTAGGTTTTTGTTTTGTTTTTAGTGCAATATCAGTAATTATTCAAGTTATAAGTTTTAAAGCAACAAAGAAACGAATATTTAAAATGGCACCATTTCATCATCACTTGCAAATGTGTGGGCTCAATGAACCAAAAATTGTTGCAATTTATTCTGCCGTGACTGCTTGTTTGGGTGCTTTATCAGTTATCCTTTATTGTTTATAAAAACACGATTTATTTTGTAATAATTTTAATTTTAAAAAATATAATTTAATAGGTATATTATGGATATTAAAAATAAAAATGTTTTAGTTTACGGTTTAAGTGTTTCGGGCGAGTGGGCTGCAAAACTTTTATTAAAGAAAAAAGCCAATGTTTTTCTTTTTGATGATAATGAAGAGGTTCTTAATAAGATAAAAATTAAAAATTGCTATGTTTTAAACGAATTAAATCAAAATTTAATAGAGCAATTTGATTTTTTTGTGGTTTCACCCTCAATTGAAAAAGATAATAAATTTTTAAAAATGGCAGAAGAATTAAATATAAGGATTTATAGTGAAGTTGAATTTGCTTCTCAATTCTGTAAAAAGATGATTGCAGTTACAGGAACAAATGGAAAAACAACAACAGTAAAAATCATTACAGCGCTTTTGCAAAGTAAATATAAATCAATTGCTTGTGGTAATATTGGATATCCGTTATCTAGGGCTGTTTTGGAAAGCAGAAAGAGTATAAAGGTTGTTGAGGTTAGTTCATTTATGTTAGAACACGCCAAATCTTTTTCTCCCCAAATTGCAACTATAACTAATATAGAGCAAGATCATTTAATAAGACACAAAACAATGCAAGAATATGAAAATTTGAAGAAAAGTATATTCAAAAATTTAAACCCAAATGATTATGCGGTTGTTAATTTAGATTTAAACATTCTTCCAACTCAAAATACTCAGATAGTAACATATTCATACAATCACAACGCTGATGTGTGTGTTAAAAATGGTGCTATTTTTATACATAATCAAAAATTAATAAATCTAAATGAGTTAAAATTAAAAGGGAAACATAATGTTTACAATGTTATGTGTGCAATTTGTTATGCCGTTATTTATAAAATAAAGCCTATTCAAATTAAAAATGTATTAATAAATCTTCAGAGTGAAAAATACCGTATTGAAAACGTTGCAAGAGTTAAAGATATTAATTTTATAAATGACAGCAAGTCAACTAATATTGCTTCCACACTAGCCAGCATTGAAACGGTTAAGGGAGCTATTATTTTATTACTTGGTGGAGCAAATAAGGGGTTAGATTATAAACAGTTGTTTAATAAAATGAGCAAAAGAGTTAAATTTGTTGTTGTATTTGGTGAAACAGCCAATCAACTACTACTTTGCAACGATAATAAATTCGAAATAGAAAAATGTAACAATTTGGAACAAGCGTTTGATATTGCAATAAATAAAGCGCATTCAAACGACACAATTTTGTTGTCTCCAGCCACTGCTAGTTACGATCAATATTCTAGTTATGTTGAAAGAGGAAAGCATTTCGATATGCTTGTTAAAAATTATATAAAAATCAATAATGAACAATGAAAATAAAGTCATATAAAAACAGTATTATTATTATAATTTGTGCCATATCATTGGCAATTTTTGGCTGTGTTATGGTTTATAGTGCAAGTAAACATTCGGCGTATCACCAATATGGCAATGAGTTCTTTTATTTTAAAAAACAAATTATGGGTGTTTGCATTGGAATTGTTGGTCTCTTAATTTGTTCACTTGTGAATCATAAAATTTATAAAAAGTTCTATTGGGTATTCTATATAATTGGACTAATTTTCTTAATTCTAGTTTTTATTCCAGGCCTTGGCAAAACAAGTTATGGAGCAACAAGGTGGATTGGTATTGGTGGTTTAACCATGCAACCCAGCGAAGTTGCAAAGTTTTGTTTAGTGTTTTTCTTGGCGGGTTATTTATGTGACGGTGACAAATTGAGTAAATTAAAACACATTTTAATAACCTTAAGTCTTGGAGGGATTTATTGTGTTCTAATTATGCTAGAGCCTAATATGAGTATCACAATGTGCGTTGCATTCACACTTGTTTTTATGCTTTTTATTGGAGGATTGCGATTAAAGGTTTTTGGAATGATGATAGTTCCTGCTATAGCATTAGTGGTAGTGTTAATTTTAATGGAACCGTATAGATTAAGTAGACTTGTAGCTTTCATAAATCCATGGAAGAATCCATTAGACGAGGGATATCAGTTAATTCAATCGCTTTATGCTATAGGAAGTGGTGGTGTTTGGGGTGTTGGATTATTTAATAGTCGACAAGCAGAATTATTCTTGCCATTTAGCGAAAGTGACTTTATTTTTTCAATTATTGCTGAAGAATTAGGTTTAATGGGCTGTATTTTATTAATTCTTGTTTTTATAATTTTAATTATCAATATTTTTAAAGTTGGAATGAAAGCAGACAACAAATTTTCCGCATTCTTATGTTTCGGCATTGGAGCAATAATAGCCATTCAAACAATACTAAACATTGCAGTTGTAACAGGCTCAATCCCACCAACTGGCTTGCCACTTCCGTTTATCTCTGCCGGCTCAACAAGTTTGCTTGTTTTTATGAGTGCGATAGGAGTTGTTCTCAATGTTGATAGGCAGAGTAGAAAAACAAAAATATAATTTTTTTGTTTAAAGTGTATACATTTTCCATGCAATTTGTATACACTTTTTTAATTTGTATGTTATAATAAAAGCATAGGAGAATGATGAATGAAAAAACAAACATTAATAGATTTTGCGGCAAAAAGAAAAAGAAAAATAAAAAATATTCCTCAAATAATAACAAATGATTGGATTTTGTCTATGCTCAAAGATAATTCATTTTCAAATTGGGGGTTTTCATACTTAGATTTGTCAGCCCATGATTTGTCAAAAGTTAGTTTAGAACTTTTATCAAAAGTTGCATTTTCATCTACAACAATTTGGCCTACTCAATCTAAATTGCCAAAAGGTTTCAATCCACAAAGCATTTTAAACTATACATCAACAACATCAAATACTGTTATTAATTTACATAATCAAGGAATTGATGGCGAAGGCATTGCTATTGCTGTTATAGATAATAGATTTCAAGGCGAAAATCATATTGAGTTTGTGAACGCGAATCTCATAAAATACACTTTAAGTAATGCTGAAATTGGTGACTATCATTTTCATATGGAAGATGTTCTTGCAAAACTTTGTGGAAAGAATTTAGGCATAGCACCAAAATCAAAGATTTTATATTATGAAGTATCCGATGAAGAAGATTGTTCTTTAGATGTTTTAAATGCTTTAAAAAATATAAAAACTAGAATTTTAAATGGCGAAAAAATAAGAATTATTAATTATAGTTATTCATTAACAGATGATGATAATCCATTTAAGTATCAACAAGAATGTATTAAACTTGTTGAAGAATTAAAACAATTAAATTGTGAGTTGGTAGATTCTACTAGATTTGGTGAACAATTCTTTTGCTGTGGAACAAACTTCTTGAATACCAAAGATGAGATTGATGATTATAATCCAGCTTCTTTTGCAAAGGGGAAACCTTACGAAAATAAAGTGAAAGACAAAATTAATATTCTTTGCTCTGGTAGAACAATTCCTGAGTTTTGTACAATAAATGGTTATAAGTATGAATCAATAGATTGTTTTTCTTGGACAATTCCACAGGCGGTAGGTTATTATGCATTATGTTTACAAGTCAATCCCAATTTAACATTTAAAGAATTTACTGAGCTTTGTCAAAAAAGTTGTGACATTTCTTCTTCTGGACTAAATGTATTGAATGCTGAAAGATTAATTAAATGTGTAAAAGAACAAATAAATACAGAAGAATTTGTGAAAAATTCATAATACAATAACTCGCGTTAACAGGCCAATCCCACCAACGGGCTTACCGTTGCCGTTTATCTCTGCCGGCTCAACTTCGCTGTTAGTCTTTATGTCTGCTGTCGGTGTGGTGTTGAATGTTGACTAGACAATCTAGAAAGAGTAAAATTTAATATTTTAATAAATGTATACAAACTGTAATCATAGTGTATACATTTTTTTGTTTGTGTGCTATAATGTAAACGAAGGAGAAGTTTAATATGTTAAAGATTAGTGGTCCAGGATGGGCTAATGTTATAATTGATGGGAATGTTGTATTTGATGGTAGTTATTTGACAGATATTCCGGTTGATTTTATGAAGGCTTTGTTTGATTATTTTAATAATTACGATAAAGAAGACAAGCGTTTTTCTTCAAGTGTTTATGTTGATTGCGAAGGTGGGGTGGCAAACTTTGTTTTTACTGATATGGTATATAGTGGCAATGGGCAAAAGGTATTTATGTTTTATAGAGCAGATACTAAAACTGGTTGGGAAATACAAGCTTTTGATGTCGACCCATATTATTTGGCAAATGAATTGATAGATGATATAGAAGAAGATTTTGAAAATTGGGTAAAATGGGGTAGTGATGATTCAAAAGAAGGACTACAACAAGCAAGAAAAAATTTGAGTTATTGGCTAAACAAATTAAAAGATGTTATGAAAGATAAAAAATCTTATGCAGAACAATTTAAAGCATGGAATACACCAGGAACACCTGAAAATGATGAAATTGAAAGAGTTAGAAAATTGGCTATCGAAAATTTAGAAAATAACAAGAATGCAATTCCTGTGGACCATATTGAAAAACATTTACTAAAAGATAAAAAAGAGCAATAATTTGCTCTTTTTTGCTTAAATTCATAGTGCAACAACTCGTGTTAACAGGTTCAATCCCACCAACAGGATTGCCACTTCCGTTTATCTCTGCGGTCTCAACAAGTTTGCTCGTTTTCATGAGTGCAATAGGGGTTGTATTAAATGTCGACAGATATTCTTGGGGACCCCACAAAGCGAATGCTTTGAAGGGGAAAGGAAAAACCAAGCAATAGGCTAGTATTTGCATTAGCAAATCAGCAAAAGCGAGAGTTTTGACGCTGCTGATAGGCATAGTGTGATTCGGTAGTGATTCATTTAAGATTCAAAATGTATGCGAATTCGTATACATTTTTTTGTTTATGTGTTATAATAAATATAGGAGAATATTTATGAAAAACTATTTTGTTATACACGCGTTAGGCAACAATGAAAACGACTATTGGTATAAGTTTATAAAACAAAATGTGGAAGGCAATGGTTACAAATGTTTTGTTCCAACAATGCCACCAATAGAAGAAATGTCTTATAAATCATGGGCAAAATGTTTTGATAAATATAAAAAATTCATCAATGAAGAATCTGTTTTTGTTGGGCATTCGACAGGGGCGATTTTTATTGTAAAATATTTAATGGAAAACAATATAAAGATTGATAAATTTATAAGTGTTGTTGGTTTTAATAAAGAGAATACTCATTCTATTAATCCGTTATGGGACAATATCAATAAGTCTTTTTTCGTTGAAAATTTGGAACATTTTCAAAAGTTTGCTAATGAAAGGATTTCTTTTTATTCACCAACAGATGTTTATGACTTTAAATTGTTAGATGAATTTGCTAGTAGAATAAACGCAAACAAGCAGATTATTGAAAAAGCAGGTCATTTTACAAAAGGGTATGAAAATAAATTTGAAGAAATATTAAAATACTTATAAGAGTTCTTCCATCATTTTTCTCATTCGGAATTGTGTTAAACGTTGATAGATATTCAGAAAGTTTAAATTATAGTTAAAAATATTTTGTATTTTCTTGCTTGTTGTATAAAAATAAACCTGTTAAAAAGGTGAAAAAGGCTTATAGGGAAAAATATGTTTGAGATAATGAATGTTGCAACCAATATCATCTCTTTTTTATTGTTCATTTAATATAATAAATGGTTGAACCTGATTTATATTTATTCAAATAAATACATTAAATAAAATCGATTTTTTTAATAAAGATGTTGACAATTATTATGTTCTACTATAAAATCATATGAGGTGTAGAATAATGAATGGGCCAATTGTTAAAAAAACTGTTAAATGTTTAAAGATTGCTACAAAATTAGCCATAGGGCTTACAACTATTTGTGTGGTAATCTCAGGTTTTTCATACCTTGGTATTAAGCTATCAGCAAAAATAAATAATTTATTAGATTTTGATGAGGTTAAATCATATGAAGCCGTTGAAGTGGCCTATCCTGGATACAGAAATGATAATCCTATAATAGTTTCTATTTCAGATTCTTTTAATAAACACTATAAAAAAGAAATTATTGAAGGACTAAAATATGTTGACGAAGTTGTTAACGGAGTTAAATTTATAATAGTTACTGGTGATATTGATAATGCCGATATTAAAATTAAACTTGATTCTAATATTGATGCGTTAGGAGTAGCGGAGCAACATGGTGAAGGTACAGGAGTTGTTTATATTAACAACAAGCAGTGGCACGTTACTGGAATAAAAGCGACCGTTGCTCACGAAATTGGTCACATATTGGGTTTGGGACACAAAAAAGATATCTCATCTATTATGTATCCAATAGTAGCGCAATGGGGATTTTCTAAAGAAGATATTGATGATCTCAATGATTTGTGGCCGGCAAATGAAAACGAATTAACACAATAAATAAATCTTTAAATTAAGTTTAAATATAATTAAAAAAGAGCAAAAATGGTGCTATTTTTTATGTAAACATAAAATTTAAATATTTCATAAATATATTTATGAATATTGAATGTTTTGAAATAATTGGTGGAAATAAACTTTATGGAGAAATAATAAATCAAACAAGCAAAAATGCAACTCTTCCAATATTGAGCGCAAGTTTACTTTGTGACGGGATTGTTAGAATAAATGATGTTCCCGAAATTACAGATGTTGAAAATATGATTAAAATATTATCACAATTAGGTGTTTGTGTTGATAAAAAAGGAAACACGTTAATTCTAGATTCTAGCAAAGCAACAAATAAAAAAATAGACAGCGAATTAGCGCGAAGTATGAGATCTTCCGTATTTTTATTAGGTCCGCTGCTTAGCAAATTTGGAGAAGTTGAGTTAACACTTCCTGGTGGATGCAAAATTGGTAAACGTCCAATAGATATTCATATAAAGGCTTTTAAAAAACTCGGGGTAGAGGTATTTGAATATGAAGATTGTGTAAAATTTAAAGTGAAAAATGCAAAAGCTAATAAAATTAAACTTAGAATTCCAAGTGTCGGTGCAACTGAAAATATAATTCAGTTTGCTTGTAAACTTAAAGGTAAAACCACAATTATAAACGCTGCAAAAGAACCCGAAGTTATCGATTTGTGTAATTTTCTCAACCAAATGGGGGCTAAAATATTAGGGGCTGGAACAAATAAAATAACCATATATGGTATTGAAAAACTTAGAAATACGGAATATAAGCCTATTGGTGATAGAATTGTTGCTGGAACCATTATGTGTGCAGTTGCTGCTTGTGGTGGTAAAGTTACAATAAAAAATGCTGTTCCATATCAAAATTTAAAATTAATTGAAATATTGCAAAAAATAGGTTGTCAAGTTGATTATAAAAATGATATAATAAAAATATCTAGTGAGGGTAGTTTGGCCTCTCTTGGCAGGGTTTACACTGGATATTATCCTAAATTTCCAACCGACTTGCAGTCATTAGTATTAACTTTAAGCTGTTTGAGTAATGGAGAAACTAAAATCAAAGAAAATATTTTTGAAAACAGATTTTTAACTGTTTCTGAATTGCGAAAAATGGGTGCTCAAATTGATGTTTTAAACTCTAAGACAGTTAGAGTCTTAGGTGGGGCAAAGTTAATAGGTTGTGAGGTTGAAGCCTTGGATTTAAGGGGTGGAGCTGGTTTGGTTCTTGCCGGTTTGGCATCAAAAGGGAAAACCATTGTTAAAAACATAAATTTTATTGACAGAGGTTATAAGTCTCTTGAGATGGTTTTTAAAACCTTAGGAGCAAATATTAGGAGATTATGACAAAAAAAGGTTTTGTAACATTAATAATTTCATCAATTGTGATCGCACTAGTTATTGTGTTGTTTAGTGCTGTTTTTTGTTTACGCACACAAAATGTAACATATTTAGATAATAAAATACCTGTATCCAAACAAGATATTATTTCTGCTGCAAACCTAAAACGCGGGCAATCAATATTCGGAATAGATAAAGATGAGGCAACAAATAGAATAGAGCAAGAATATCCTGAAGTTAAAGTTGTTCACATCAAAACAACAAGTTTAACAACAATTAACATCATAGTAAGACATCGTGAAGAAATGTTTTATATTGAATTTGATGATAGTTTTTATGTTGTAGATGAAGATTTAAAAGTTTTAAAAATTGTAAATACAGAACCGTTAGATTTAGTAAAAATAGAAAATGACACCATAAAAATATCCGAAAAAACTAAAGTTTGTGACTTTGTTGGAAGCAAATTTCAAAGACAGGCAATTTATAATTTATATAATGCCGTTATTAATAATATTAAAGCAAATGACACCTTAGAAGAATGTTATTCAAGAGAAGACATAAAAGAAACATTTACAAACATCAAACTTGAATCAAAAGATTCCTATAACAAGATAATAGTAACAACACAATACGGTGTGAAGTTTGATATTGAAAATCCGCTTAAAGGATTGACCAATAAAATAAATATATGTTTATCAACAATGAGACAATTGGTCGAAGATGAAACAGATAATAGAGAAAATAGCGGAACAATTAAAATTTATTATGACACAATAAACAAAACTCAAAAATGCATATATATTTATGAATAAGGTTTTAAACCTTATTTTTTATTTCGATTCATTCATAATTTATGGTGTAGTTACAAAAAAACAGCAACAACATATTGAGGTTGTGCGTTGGGTTTTAAAATTATCCATTAAAAAATATTTAAATTATATTTAATTTATTTGACTATAAATCAAAGTTTTTGTATAATAAAAATAAATATAAAGGGGAATTGTGTGTTGATTCATTCAATTTAGTTTAAAGTTGTGGGGGTAAATTTGATAAACAAGTTGAAATACATCTTAGACATTGGGTCTTCAACTCTTAGGCTGATGGCTGTTACAAAGTTTTCTGGTCGACATCGAATTGTTGCGGAAGACTCTGTGCTATATGATGGTTTCATTGATGGAGAATTTTTAAGTCCTGATGAATTAGAAAATGATTTAAGGCAATTAATTGATTCAATTTCTTCTAAAATGAAAAAAACAATCAATTCAATTATTGTTGGTGTTCCGAGCGAATTTTCTGTTTGTGTTTGCAAAAGAATTTCAAGAAAATTTGTTGGGTTACATAAAATTACCGATCACGACTTGAGAGATTTATATTTAAACAATGCTAATTTTGGGGGAAGTGAAGAATATTCTTTGGTTTCGTTTAGTCCAATGCAATGTGTTCTTGATGATAACTATAAAACATTAAACCCTGTTGGCAGAAAAAGTTCTTCTCTTGTTCTAGATGCTAGCTACATATTAGCTAAAAATTCATTCATTAATTTTATTAAAACGAATTTAGAGAAGTTTAATGTTTCAAAGGTTGATTTTATATCATCTACACTCGGTCAAGCTATGAACTGTGAAACAATAAAAAATGATAATAAACCTATTGCTATAGTTGACGTTGGGCACATTTCAACAAGTGTATGTGTTTATAAGGGGGAAGGCCTAGCGTTAATGACTTCATTTGCTATGGGTGGAGGTCATATATCTTCAGACTTAATGCAGGTTTTAGGATTAAACTTTAAATCGGCGGAACTTATTAAACGTAAAGTTATTTTAACAATTGAGAACAAGAAAAATGAAAATTATGAAGTGTGCTATAAGGGGAATTTAATTAAAGCACCAATAAACATAACAAATCAAGTTGTTAAAAGCAGAATTGAAATGATTGCAAAAGTAATAAACGACATTTTGTCAATTGATGGATTGTTTGAGGGGATTGATATATATTTAACAGGAGATGGAATAACAAATTTTAAAGGTGTTAAAAATATTATCAATGAGATAACAGGAAAGAAAGTTTACGAATATAAAATCCCATTCAATAATTCAAAAGATAAATATCAAACATCTAAAATTGGTTTAATTTCACTTGCTGAGATTATGATATAGGAGAGATTCATGGATTTAGTAAATAACATTTGTAATATTAAAGTAGTTGGTGTTGGTGGCGGCGGAAATAATGCTGTTAACAGAATGGTGGCATCTGGAATAACAGGTGCATACTTTGTTGCTGTTAACACGGATATGAAAGATTTAATGATGTCAAACGCTGACGAGGTAATTCAAATCGGTAAAAACTTAACAAAGGGCTTAGGAGCTGGTTCAAATCCTGAAGTTGGTAGAGCTGCAGCAGAAGAAAGTATTGAAGATATTAGAAAGATGCTTCAAGGAACTAATTTAGTTTTCATAACAACAGGTTTTGGTGGCGGAACAGGTAGTGGTGCTGCACCAGTGATTGCAAGAGTTGCAAAAGAAATGGGAATCTTAACAATTGGTGTTGTAACAAAACCATTTAAGTTTGAAGGACCAAGAAGAGCTCAAAATGCAGAACAAAGTATGTTGGAAATGAAGAAATATGTTGACAGCCTTGTTGTTATTCCAAATGACAAGTTGTACACATTGTTTAATAAAGAAGTTTCTTTTGTTGATGCGTTTAGATATGCCGATGATGTTCTTCATCAAGCAATTCAAGGTGTAACAGAGGTTATTTCTGTTACCGGTTTAATAACTTTAGACTTTGCCGATGTTTCAACAATTATGAAAGATAAAGGAATTGCCCATATGGGTATTGGTAAAGGAAGAGGAGCAAATAAAACAATTGAAGCAGTTCGTCAAGCCGTAACAAGTCAACTTTTAGAAACTAGTATTGAAGGAGCAACAGGCATTCTTATTAACATTACAGGTGGTAGAGATTTAACATTGAGTGAAGTTTATGAAGCTGTTGATTTGGTTAGAGATGTGGCTGATAAAAATTGTAATATCATCTTTGGTGCAAATGTTAACAATGATGTTAGCGGTGAAACTGAAGTTACAGTAATTGCAACAGGTTTTGAACATAGAGATGAGGAAAATAAAGAGGTTACACCTGAATTTAAAGAAAATAGAGTAGAAATGAAACCTTTTGAGCCTATTTCACTAGCAAAAGAAGAAACTTTAGAAAAATCTGAACCTGTGGTTGAAGAGATTAAACAACAAACTAAAGAAGAAACTGTTGTTGAATCTGAACATAATGATGAAGTTCAAGATATTTCAATAGCAAATAAGAAACCAATTATTGATGATGACGATATTCCACCATTCTTAAGAAAATTACGTAGATAATTTATACAATTTAAAAGAGGCTAGACCTCTTTTTTATATTTTATTTACTTTTGCATATTTACAAATTGATAATATTGTGATATAATTTTGCGACTAGGAGAAGGTAATGTTTAAATATTGGAATAAGGCTCGAGAAATTTTTGAGGAAGAATTATTTGCAAGAGAGCAAGAAATTTATAATATGTTAAGAATAGATAATTATAATAATGTTAGATTTTTTTTAAAAAATCATACTTTTCTTTTGGGTTTTCTTGATCAAAGACAGGCAGATGTTATTACTTTAAGATATGGCTTAAATGGAAATAAACAACATATTTTAAATGATATTGCAAACAAATATTCAATTTCAAGGGAAAGAGTTCGCCAAATTATAACTACGAGTCTTAGAACTCTAAGATTTCCATCTAGGGTAAGATTGGCTGCATTATTTACTGACGATGAGCTCACATCTAATGAAGTAGAGGTATTATCGCCAGATCAAATAGATTTAATATATAGGCGCAAACTAGCATCATTTAAAATAGAAAGTTTAAATAATAAATCAAAAGAATATTTGAAATTTAGAAGATATTTAGATATTATTTTGGAAACATCAATTGTTTATTTTGATAATACTGCTAAAAACCTTCAGATTAAAGATGTTTTAAAGATGGAAGAAAAAGATGCTTTAAATATAAATATAATTAACCAGATTAACAAGTTGGGATTAAAGTCTCCATCAGACTATGATTATGAAGAAGATTGGGTTGATGATTGCGTTGAAAGTTTAATGGAACGAGGCGATTATTATATAGCAGAAATATTAAATGTGGAAAATTTAGATAAAGATGCCTTCAAAGACTTTGAAAGCACAATGGCAATGAAGATTGAAGAATTGCAGTTTAGCAACAAACTAAAAAACGGCTTTGAAAGGTGTGGAATTAAAACTATTTATGATATTGTAAGTCTAACTAGAAAAGAATTTATGGAAATAAAGTTCTTTGGTGACAATGCATTAAATGAAATTGCTCTATTTATGAAAAGATATAATTTGGATTTTAGACCTAAAAATCTTGATGTTTTGGTTTGGAGAAAAGAATTGGCAAAGAAATATGGTGTTGAATTTTCAACCTTTAAATTGAAAAAAATGCCTGAAACAATAGATATTTTAGATATGCCAATTGAAGAATTGGAGCTTTCAGTTAGAGCTTATAATGCATTGAAAAGATCAAATATAAATCTTGTTCAAGAGTTAGTTTCATTAACTGAAAATCAACTGATGAAAATGAGAACAATGGGTCCAGCAACAGTTGAGGAAATTAATGAAAAACTTAAAGCAAAGAATTTAAAACTTCGTGTTGAGGGAGAGATTGTTGACAAATGGTTAAAAAAATTAAGGGCCAAACTTAATGAGTCAAATAATCAAAAACGCTTAATTCAAGAAAGACTTGATATATATGAAATTCCTGAAAAATATAGAAGAATTTATGCAATTGGGGCCGGAGTTGAAGCAGAAAGACAAATGAAAGAAAAATCATTGACTGAAAGAGTTGTTAACAAATCATTAACAAGAATAAGTGCAAAAAAAACTAATGAAAATAAGTTTGACATTGATTTAGATACCTTAGAGAATTAAAAAAGAGAGCGAAATGCTCTCTTTTTTGTATTAAAACAACAAAATCAAAAGATTTTACTGGAAGATGATTGTCACTTGGCTTTTGTTTATTGGTTTATCTGTCACCTTAAGAAAGTGTCAGGAAAGTTTTCTTCGCAATCTTTAAATAAAATGGATTTAATTGTAAATCTTGCTCATTAACTTTTCGAAAAGAGCAACGGCGAAGTACATTAGTGAAGCGAGCACGCAAAGGATAACTGTTGCAGTCATAACAAGGTTTAAGTTAAACACTTGCCCGCCGTAGATGAGAAGATATCCAAGACCAGCACGACTTACTAAATATTCGCCCATAATTGCACCAATCCAACTTAAACCAACATTAACCTTTAGAGTTGTAATAATGTCTTTAAGTGAAGAAGGCAAAACCAATTTGAAGAATATTTGAATTTTATTAGCACCAAGTGATTGTGCTAGGGAAATAAGTTGTTTATCGCAACTTGTGAAAGAATTTAATATGTTCATAATAGTTACAATTATAACTATAAGAATACACATAAATATTATTGCTTTAGTTCCAGCCCCAAACCAAACTATAATAATAGGACCAAGCGCAATTTTAGGAAGAGAATTTAAAACAACTAAATATGGTTCTAAAACTTTTCTTAAAAACTCGCTATACCATAATATAAAAGCAACAATAAAACCTATTAGGGTGGCAATGGAAAATCCTATTAAGGTTTCATTTAAAGTAATTTTTGCGTGATAAAATAGTTCACCACTATTATAAAGTTCACCTATTGTTTTAACAATTTTTGTCGGGCTGGAAAAGAAGAAAGAACTAATAATTTCATACCTACTTAAGAGTTCCCAACCGAAAATAAATGTCAATAATATTAAAATTTGTGTTAAGGTGATTAACCATTTTTTTGTTGTATATTTTCTTAAATAGTCTTTATGGTTTTTACTGAATTTTGCTTTGGTCTTCATTTTTAATTTCCTGCCATATTTTGTCAAATAATTCTTTACATTCGTTTGTTTGACGACGTTCAAAGGGTGTTAAATCTGGATTAAATTTTGTTTTGTGAATGGATTTTATAGTTCCTGGCCTAGAAGAAAAAACAATAATTCGGTCAGACATAGTAATAGCTTCCATTAGATCATGAGTAACCAAAATAGCTGTTTTCTTTTCTTTTTTTATAATCTCATAAACATCATCGCATAATTGTAGCCTTGTTTGATAATCAAGAGCACTGAATGGTTCATCAAGTAGAAGAAGTTCAGGTTTTAGTGCCAATGTTCTAATTAAAGCCACACGTTGTCTCATACCACCACTAAGTTCATTTGGATGTTTTTTTAAGAAATCGCCTAGACCATATTTTTCGGCTAAAGAAATAGCGTATTTTTTTCTTTCTTTTGTTTTTTTTCTTTTTAATTCTAATCCAAAATAGATGTTGTTTTCAATATTTCTCCAAGGTAGTAAATTATCTCTCTGAAACATATATCCTGCAACATCATCTTTGGGGTGAGGAACTTTATTTGCAACCATAACAGTTCCTTCTGTTGGATTTATAAGACCAGAAATTAAAGATAATATCGTCGTTTTGCCACAACCTGAAGGCCCAACAATTGAAATAAATTCCTGTTGTTTAATTGATAAATTAATATTTAACAGAGCAGTTGTTTCGTATTTAACGCTTTGATATATTAAAGATAGATTTTTTATATCAACAATATCTTGCATTTCTTATGCTATTTTTTTGGCAAAAGTAGTATCAACGGCGTCCTTCCACAAAACTCTGTTAGTCAATTCACCCGCATTTTCAATAATATTCAACATATTGTTCCAAGAACTTTCTTTTAACTCAAAACTATTTGCGTAAGCACCAATTCTTAAATAATTTCGAACTGATGCTAAAATTAAGTTGTCGCTAGTTGTGTTGAAAGAAGGTTTTAGTGCTGTTAGAATTTCATTGTCGGTAGCATTTATTAAGTATAAATATCCCTTTTTTAATGCGCTCATAAATTTATCAATTTTTTTCCCGTTATTATTTAAATAATTGTCTGTTGCAACAAAACAAGTGTACGGAACATCTTTAACTTCATCGCCAAGAGCTGCAACAATATATCCTGTTTTATCAAACTCACACTGACTTGCTGAAGGGTCAAACATTGTACAATAATCACCAGTTCCAGCAACAAATGATGATGTGGTTAGGTTAAAAGCAATTGTTGTGTCTAACTTAACATCAACGTTTTCATTTAATTCGGGACCCGTTTTTAAGCCGTGTATTTCTTCTAGAATATATTGTAAGGTCATTGCTGGCATTCCACCTTTACGTCCAGCAATAATATGAGTTCCAACTAAATCATTCCAATCAAATGTTTGAGTTTGATTTCTTCCAACCAAGAAAGATCCATCACACGCTGTTAATTGTGCAAAAATCTTTGGCGCATTTTTCATTCCATTGTTCCTAACATAAACACAACTTTCAGGACCCATTAATCCGATATCTGCACTTTTTGATATTAAAGAAGACATAACAGTGTCACTTCCGCCGGCATTTGTTAATTCAATTTTTAAACCCTCTTCTTCAAAATAACCATTGTTTATGGCAACGTAGAGGGGAGCATAAAATAGTGAGTGTGTAACTTCACTAACTTTTATGGTGTTGTTATCCTTTTTCCCACAAGCCGCTAGACCAAAACAAGAAAATATAGCAATAAACATCACCATTAAAATAGAAATTTTCTTCATTCATTCTCCTTTTGTTTTTATGGAAGTTGTTTAAAGTGGTTTAATTGCTTCCATAATTCATTGTATGTTAAATAAACTTTTTTGTTCAAACAATAAATCTTATAAGGATTTTTTTAAAAATTACTTAATTTTAGTTGGCAAAACAGAAATTCTTTGTTAAAATACGCTTGAGGTAAATTATGACTAGAAATGATAGATTTTTTAAAATTTTATTTGCTATTGAAATAGCTCTTTTGCCATTAGTTATGGCTGCTTATGTTTTAACAAAAAATTCAGAATTTAAATGGGTTCCCGGATTAATTGTTGCAGGTGTTTTGATTGTTAAAATCTGGCTTGAAATATTCAAGAATAAACAGGATAAAAGTCATTTAATTATTAATTCTATTGCAAGCATATTAACATCAGCATCATTAGTAATTTTTTATACTGTTAATAACCATATAGAAAGTGTTGTTGTATGTGTTTTTGTGGTGTTATTAGTAGTTTTGATGAATGTTTTAAAAATTGTTCTTCGTGATAGAATTTTGCCAGAAATGATAAATGCTGTTGATTCTTGCTTTATTTTATTTGAATGTTTATTATTGGTTGGTTTAAGCTTTGTTGTATTTAATAATTTAATAACAAATATTGCATTATTTGCATTGTTATTAACAACAACAGTTTCTGTTTTGTATAAACTTTATTATCTTGCTAGATATTATAACGTTTTCGATAGAATAAAAAATACATTCAGAAGAAAATAAATGTTATTCACTATTGACAAAAAGTTAAATTGGTGATAGTATAAAGTAGGAGTAAATATATGAGTTTAATTTTAGCTATGGATCCATTAGATTTTATATTAAGATATACAGTTTTAACAGGAATAGTGTTCGCAATTATCGGAACAGCTCTTTGTATGGTTGCAAAGCGCATTACAATGGCAAAGAGACAACAAGTTGAAATCAACAAGAATGATAAACTTTACACAACTTTAGTTTGTTTAGGTTTAATTTTTATAATGGTTGGTATGATCATTATGGTTTTACCAATTGAGAATTCATTCTATAGGGGGTAATTTTGCAACATTACTTTATAGACAAGGAGCACGCTGATAGCGACTTCTTTGACTTTAACGATAATGTTTTAGGATTAAATTTATGCTTTCGCAGTTGCGATAGCATTTTTTCTAAAAACAAAATTGATGATGGAACAAGGGCGTTGCTTGAGGCTATCGATAAAAAATGTGAAATAACAGGATGTGGGCTTGATTTGGGCTGCGGATTAGGTGTTATTGCTATTGCATTAATTAAAAGATTTAAAGTAACTTTTGATATGGTTGACATTAATAATACCGCCGTAAAACTAAGTAGGGAAAACCTAATAAAAAATAATGTTCAAAAAAGCGCTATTGCATTTTATAGTGATGGTTTTAGTGAAGTTAAAAATAATTACGATTTTATTGTTACAAACCCACCAATTAAAACAGGCAAAAAATTGTTATTTGATTTAATGAATGGGGCGTTTGAACATTTAAAAGAAAATGGTCAATTAATTCTTGTAATAAGAAAAGATCACGGAATGGAAAGTCTAAAAAAACATATAAACTCAATTTTTGGAAATTGTGAAATTATCGATAGAAACAAGGGATTTTATATTTTAAGGGCAATTAAAAATTAAAAAAGAACTTTTTAGTTCTTTTTTTTAAAAATATTGGTAAAAATTTGACAAAAAAATCCTTTTTTATTAGAATAAATATAACAAGAATAAAAGGAGGGGAATAATTATCTTCAAGGGGAAAGGGTAATTATTCCTTTTTGTTTATTCAAAATTAAAAATTTTTAGTAAGAGGAGGGTTTTATGAAAAAATTTTTAAAGAAAAAAGCTGTGATGTGGACATTTTTAGGTGCGGCAATTGGATTTTTGATTCTTTATGCTTGTTTACTTCTTCGTCCTGTTACAACAATCACACCTTACAAGGGTGATGATAACGGAGTAGAAGCAGTATACACATTTAAGGGTGGAAACAAACTTGAAGTTGAAAGAACTTTAGGAGGAGTGACCACAACAAGAGAATATTGGGTTGCATATGATTTATATTCATTTATTCCTGGTTCACGAACTGATGCAACAACTAAAGAAGACTTTATGAAATCGGTTGAAGATGCCAAAAAGAATAATAAAAAACTATATGAAGCAGCATTAGTAGATGTTAATGCATTTAGAATTAAACTTGAAGATGGTTCAGAAACAGTTAACTATTGGAATGTTGGGGCAATTGTTTTTGCAGTTGTTGGTGGCTTGGTTGAAGCTGCTTTAATAACATTTGCTGTTATGTCATTAAAGGCGAGAAAGAAAAAATAATATTTGCAGTCGCAAAATAAAAGACGCTTGATAGCGTCTTTTTTAATCAAAAAAATCTAATTGATTGTTAAAATTATCAAAAGTGTTGTAGTTGTTAAAGTTGCATCTATATCTATTGCAACAACTTCTTTTTACGGAGTTATAACATTGTAAATAAGTGCATTGGAATTCTGGAAACACTGTAAATTGTGTGTGTTTAACACAATCACAACAACCTGTTCTATAATAAAAGTGGTAAGTCATTTTTAATCCTCTATTGCATTTTATGCAAGTTTTATTTTAATGTGCAGTTATTATAATTAACTGTCAAAATCTTCTCTTTTTTTTAAGAGTAAAATCAAATCTAATGCAT
>JBGVFL010000025.1:0-10758 GCA_045120995.1 Candidatus Onthoplasma sp.
CGATATATGCGTTTTCACAAATTCAAATTATGTTGTGGAGGAAGTGTAATATGATGACCTGTAAAGAAATTGTTAAAAGTTTAGATAACTATATTATTGGTCAAGCAAAAGCCAAAAGAGCTGTTGCTATTGCACTAAGAAATAGATATAGAAGAAGTAAACTATCAAAAGAGCTTAGTGATGAAATTACTCCTAAAAACATTATCTTAAAAGGACCAACAGGTGTTGGTAAAACAGAAATCGCAAGAAGATTGGCAAAACTTGTTAACGCTCCTTTTGTTAAGGTTGAAGCAACAAAATATACAGAAGTAGGCTATGTTGGTAGAGATGTTGAAAGTATGATTCGTGACCTTGTTGAGGCGAGTGTTAGAATTGTTAGAACTGAGTATTCAGCAAAAATTAAAGATAAAGCAATGGTTGGAGTTGACAAGAAGATAACAGATATTCTATATCCAATCAAAAAAGCAAATAAACCGGAAGATGTTGACACTGAAGTTTTCCGCGCTCAATTTTATGAAGATTATAAAGCTGGAAAATATGACAACGATGCTATTGATGTCGATGTTAAAGAACAGCCTAAAGCATTAAACCTTATGGACGGTATTGGTGCTGAAATTAATCTTGGTCAAATTATGGGCGGAGTGATAAAAGCTCCTAGAAAAATGAAAAAGATGACCGTTGCAAGGGCAAAAGAATTACTACTTAATGAAGAATGTGATAGGTTGATTGATCCGGACTCATTAAATAAGGAAGCAATTTATAGAGCTGAACAACAAGGAATTATTTTCATTGATGAAATCGATAAAATTGCAGCAAAGAAAAATAATGGCCAAGATGTTTCAAGAGAAGGTGTTCAAAGAGATATTTTACCAATTGTTGAAGGAAGTGTTGTAAACACTAAATATGGGGTAATTCATACAGACCATATTCTATTCATAGCAGCTGGAGCATTTCATATTGCTAGTGTTAGCGACCTTATTCCAGAACTTCAAGGTCGTTTCCCAATTCAAGTTGAATTGAATTCTTTAGATAAAGATGATTTCAAGAAAATTTTAACAATTCCTCAAAATGCAATAACAACTCAATATCAAAAGTTGTTAGAAGTTGATAATATTGATTTAGAATTCACTGAAGATGCTATTGATGCTATTGCTGAAATTGCTGCAGACGAAAATGAAACTAGAGAAAATATTGGAGCAAGAAGATTGCAAACAATAATGGAATTATTGCTTGAAGATATTTCTTTTAATGCAAGCGATGAAAATCCAATGGTTAAAGTTGTTATAGACAGACCTTTTGTTCTCAATATAATGAAAGAAATTATTCACACTCACGATTTTAAGAAATATGTCTTGTAAGATTGATAAAAACGAAATATTTAGCCGTTTTACTATGATGTTAAATGAAAATCAAGT
This sequence comes from Candidatus Onthoplasma sp., assembly GCA_045120995.1. Taxonomy (GTDB): domain Bacteria; phylum Bacillota; class Clostridia; order Christensenellales; family UBA1242; genus Onthoplasma. The sequence continues at coordinate 1,416 of JBGVFL010000025.1, forward strand.
TAAAAACTTGTTTTCTGCTCGCATCATAGTTTTTGGCGTTGGTGGCGTTGGCGGAGCTCTCGTTAATATGCTTGTTCGCTCTGGAATTCAATATATAGGAATAGTGGATTTTGACACTATTTCGATTAGCAACATAAATCGTCAGTTGGTAGCTAATATTAATAGCATTGGGAAATTAAAAGTTGATGAATTTGAAAGGCAAATCCTAGAAATTAATCCGTCAGCAAAAATAACAAAATATCCTTTAAAACTAGATGAAAACAGCATTGAAAATATAGATTTTTCTCAATATGATTATATTGTTGATTGCATTGATGATATTAAAGCAAAAAAATTGCTTATAAAAAAAGCAAAAGAGTTAAATGTTCCAATTTTATGCGCTATGGGAGCAGGAAATAGATATGAAGAAGTTCCACTATTTGAAATTACAGACATTTCAAAAACTTCATATGATAAATTAGCAAAAATTATAAGGAAATTTTGTGTTGAAGAAGGAATAAAGAAACTTCAAGTTTGTTATACTAAGCAAAAGCCACTTAAATTTGATTGCAAAACAATTGGAAGTGTGGTATACTATCCAATAAATATGGCTAGTGTTATGTGTTCAAAAATTATTAACGATATTTTAAAATAAGGGGAATTTATGGATTTAACAAACGAATTAGATTTTGAGGAAATTATATCAGGGAAAGGTTTAACAGTTGTTGATTTTTCAGCAACTTGGTGTATGCCTTGCAGAATGTTGGCTCCAATTTTAGAGCAAGTTGCAGAAAAAAAAGACGATGTGAGTTTCTATAATATAGACATTGATGAATATGAAGATGTTGCTAAAAGATATAGAATATTTAGTGTTCCAACTTTGCTTGCCTTTAAAGAAGGGAAGGTAATAGATAGTTTAGTTGGGCTAAATAGCTATAATGAAGTTCTAGAATTCATTGAAAGATGTGAACTTGCTGAAGTTCCAAAAGACTAAATTTTATGGTTGAAATAAAAGAGCAATTAATTGCTCTTTTTTATTTTTTTACTATTGACAAAGTTAATTATTCGTGTTATATAAATATTAATTTATGGAGGAATTATGAACGAGAAAATGGTTGGTGACAAAGCTTTATACTCATTGGCTATAATTTATTTAGATAACCAAATGCTTTTATTAGAAAAATTTGAAAAAAGGTATGAAAAGGCGGATTTTATTTTAAATTACGTTTTATCTCAAAACTCTCAAACAGAAGATATGAAAGATCTTTTAAATGACTATGCGTTTACAACATATGCGAGCTGTTCACGAAGTTTAAAAAGATCAAGACGAGATATAGAGAAAGATAAAAACAGATTGGCAGAATTTTTAATAAATAATTCTAAAGAAAATAGAGAGTTTACCTTTAAATACAATACGATTATTTCGATGATTGAATTTTACGAATCTGAACTTGATGAAAGAATAAAGAAATGTTTTGAATTTAACACTAGATTAATCGAAGATAATCAAGATTTATCTGTTTAAAAATCAAATAAAAACATAAAAATTTATGGCATAAATATGTTTGACAAAATTTTTGATTGGTGATAAATTAATCACGAAATAAGGAGAATCAATGAATAAGGAATATATTTATCTTGATAACGCTGCATCAACAGGTCTTAGTGCTGAAGTTTTTAACGCAATGATGCCAGTAATGACTGGAGTTTATGGAAATTCTGCTTCAAATCATCAATTTGGAAGAGATGCACAAAAATTAATTGAAAGTTCAAGAGATGCTATTGCTGAAACTATTAACGCAAAATCTAATGAAATATATTTCACATCAAGTGGAAGTGAAGCAAATAGTTGGGCAATTGTTGGAATTGCTTATGCAAATAGAAATAAAGGAAACCATATTATTGTTAGCAAGATTGAACACCCTTCAATTTTAGAAAGTTGTAAATATCTTGAAAATGAAGGTTTTGAAGTTACATATTTAGATGTTGATAAAAGTGGATTCATTAAATTCACAGATTATTTAAGAGCTTTAAAATCAAGCACTATTTTAGTGTCTATTATGGCAGCCAATAATGAATTAGGAACTATCCAAAACATTAAAGCAATTTCTCAAACAGCTCATGAAAAAGGCGTTATATTTCATACAGATGCTGTTCAATTATACGGAAATATGAATATAGACGTTGAAGAGCTTGGAATTGATGTTATGACAATTTCTTCTCATAAAATATATGGACCAAAAGGTGTTGGAGCATTATATGTTTCAAACAATGTTAAAATAGACCCAATTATTTTTGGTGGCGGACAAGAAAGAAATAAAAGAGGTGGAACAGTTAACACTGCAGGAGTTGTGGGTTTTGCTAAAGCTTGTGAAATTGCACATCGTGATATGAGAACAAACAACTATAAACTCCGTTCGTTAAGTGAATATTTTGTAACAAAATTAACAGATAGCGTTGAACACGTTATTTTCAATGCAAATACAAGACAAAAATTACCACATATCTTATCAATATTATTTGTTGGTATTGATGGTGAAAGTTTGATGACAAAATTAGATATGAATGGTGTTGCAATATCAACAGGAAGTGCTTGCATGAATAACGGGCTTACAGTTTCACCAACATTAACTGCTATTGGATTAAATAATGATGCGGCAAGATGTACCGTTAGGGTAAGTCTTAGCAAAAACAACTCCTATGAAGAAATTGATAAAGCAATTGGGATTATAGCTCGTTCTGCTGAAGAATTGAGAGCGTTCTCGTCAACATATGGAATGAAAATACGTAAGAGAAAGGGGGATAAATAACTATGTATAATAACATTGTTTTAAATTTGTTTAATAATCCCAAAAATGCTGGTAGAATTTCAAAACCAGATGGAATTGCAGATGTTTTCAACGAAGATGGAACAGCTCATGTTGAATTTTCTTTAAGAATTGAAAATGGAATTATAACAGAATCTAAATTTAGAGCTCAAGCAAATCCTTATATTATTGCTATTTGCTCAACAATAACACAAATGTTAAAGGGTAAGATGGCTTCAATGGTGTTTTTGGATTCATATTCAATAAAAAATGAACTTGGTGATGAAAATCCAATGGAAATTGATTTCTGTATTGAATGCGTTAAACTAGCAATTCTTGATTATAAAGAAAAAACAGAAAAGGGCAAACGTAAAAAAGGTGAAGAAAAGGAAGATGATGAAACAACAGAGAGTGCTGTTGCTGAAGAATCTAAAACAACACCAACCATTGAAAAAATCATCGAAACAAATGATAATGATGAAGATGATGACTTTGCTGATTTCTTTGATGACTTATTTGATGAGGAAGTTTAAAACTTCCTTTTTTTATTCTTAAGGTTAAATTTCTACATATTTTTTAATTTTTAGCAAATAATACAATAACAATTAAAGGAGGATGAATGAAAGAACTATTAATTGGAATGGGTTTAGGTTTTATGGTTGGAGCTGTTCTTGTAAAAACAAATAAATGTTTTGCTGAAAAAGTTGAAATGGGTGTCGAAAAAGGCAAAGAAATTATCGAAGATATTAGTGAAGAAATTAAAACACAAACAGCAAAAGCAAAGAAAGAAAAACTAGAAGAATAACATTAATCCCTAAACTTTAGGGATTTTTTTATTTACATTTATTCTAAAATGTGGTAAAATATATGTATGAAAACAATGGGGATAGATTTTGGATTAGCAAGAATTGGAATTGCACTTAGTGATGACACAAAATTTTTAGCAAGTCCATATGAAACTTATAAAAGAAAAGGTGAAGAAACGGACATTCAGCACTTAATTGATATTATCAAAACAAAAAATGTTAATGAAATAGTGTGTGGGTTACCTATGAATATGGCAGGAGAAGAGCAGGAAATCGCCGTTAAAACTCGTGAGTTTATGGAAAAACTAAATGAAAAAATTGATATAAAAATTGAATTCGTTGATGAGCGTCTTTCATCTCTTATGGCAGAAGAAATGCTAAAAGAAACTGAAAGAGATTGGAAAAAAAGAAAAGAAAAACTAGATGCGGTGGCGGCATCAATAATTCTTCAAGATTATCTTGATGTAAGATAAAACATTTGCTTTAACTTTTAAAGTGTGTTACAATTTAAATAAGGAGAAATAAAAATGAAAATTAAAAATCCAATTGAACAAATTTTAGATGAAAATAATATGGAAAACGTTGTTTTGTATGATGCTGATAACAAACCAATTGAGTTTGAACAAGTAGCAGTTATTCCGCTTGAGAGAACAGGAATGCTTTACGCAATTATGATTCCTGTAACTCCAATGCAAGGTGTTGGCGAAGGAGAAGGAGTTCTTTTTGTTATTGATGAACTTAAAGGCTCAATCGACATTGAAAGAGATGATGCAACAATAGATGAAGTTCTTTCAATCTATCAAACCCTTATTGGTGAAGGCGAAGGAAAATAAATAAACAAAGGCAACTCGTTTAGAGTTGTTTTTTGTTAAGTGAATAAACTTTACAAAAGTGGTTGACATTGAGTTTTTAATATGTTATATTTATATAGTTCAATGAATAAGCACCTATTATGATTGCTTGTCTGTTGCCGAACGGGTGGTTGCAAAAATGGTAAGTCGAACAATGTCAATCTGCAATTTAAAGTTTTGGTTCATAGCAAATTGATTAATAGGGAAGAGACAAACAGGAGGAAAAATATATGTCAGTAATTTCAATGAAACAATTATTGGAAGCCGGATGTCACTTCGGTCATCCAACTAGGAAATGGAATCCTAAAATGAAGAAGTATATCTTCACAGCAAGAAATGATATTCACATCTTGAATCTTGAAGACACTTCAAAACAAATCGATGAAGCTTATGTTTTCATCAAAGAAAAAGTTCTTGCAGGAGCAAATGTTTTATACGTTGGAACTAAGAAAGGCGAAATCGTTAAACAAGAAGCTGAAAGAGCTAATATGTTCTATGTAAATTCTCGTTGGTTAGGTGGAACATTAACTAACTTCACAACAATTAGAAAGAGAATTGATAGAATGAACAAACTTAACCAAATGGAAACATTAGGTGACTTTGATCTTCTTCCAAAGAAAGAAGTTATCAAACTTAAAGCAGAAAGAGATAAACTTGCTGCAAACCTTAGCGGTATTAAAGATATGACTTCAATCCCAGGATTGATGATTATCGTAGACCCATCAACAGAACACATTGCTGTTCAAGAAGCAAAACGTCTTGGTATCCCAACAGTTGGAATTGTTGATACTAACAGCAATCCAGATGATGTTGACGTTTGTATCCCAGCAAATGATGATGCAAGTGGTTCAGTTAAACTTATTTTAAGTGCTTTAACTGACGCAATCTTAGAAGCTAAAGGTGGAGTTGTTCTTCACGATTTAACTGAAAGTGAAGAAGAAGTTTCAATGGAATCTATGGTTACAGGTGAAGTTGTTAAAGAAGAAGCTCAAAAAGCAGAAAAGAAAGTTTCTAAAAAACGTGCTCCAGCAAAAAAAGCTGAAGAAACTCAAGAAAACGCATAATAAAAGGGGGAATATAATTTATGCCAATCACAGCAAAAATGGTAGCTGAATTAAGAGAAATGACAGGTGCAGGAATGATGGACTGCAAAAAAGCTTTAGTTGAAGCTAACGGTAATATGGATAAAGCCGTTGAAATTCTTCGTGAAAGCGGAGCTGCAAAAGCAGCTAAAAAACAAAGCAGAATCGCTGCTGAAGGAACAATTGAATGTTACATTCACGGTGGTGGAGCTTTCGCAGCTTTAGTTGAAGGAAACTGTGAAACAGACTTCGTTGCTAAAAATCCAGAATTTAAAGAATTCTTGCACAACGTTGCAATGCAAGTTGTTGCTAATCGTCCACTTTGCGTAAGCATTGATGAACTTCCTGCAGAAAAAGAAGCTGAAGAAAGAAAAATTTATCGTGCTCAACTTCTTAATGAAGGAAAACCAGAAGCAATGGTTGATAGAATTGTTGATGGAAAAATCAAGAAATATTATGATGAAGTTGTTCTTTTAGAACAAGTTTACATCAAAGATCCAGATGGTAAGAAGAAAGTTAAAGATGTTTTAGCTGAACTTACTGCTAAAATTGGTGAAAAATTAACAATTAGAAGATTCCACTTAATGGTTATGGGTGAAGGTCTTGAAAAACGTAATGATGACTTTGCAGCCGAAGTAGCAGCTCAATCTAAAATCAACTAATTATTGAATTTTAGTTAGATGCGCCCTGAGGCAAACAAAGTGTGTTAACACTTTTAAAGAAGTAGCAGCTCAATCTAAAATCAACTAAATGAATTAATAGCAAGTAAATCACTTGCTATTTTTTTTTGAATATATTAATATTATCTTGTATAATATTAATCAAAACAAAAGGGAGAATATTAAATCTGTCTTAAAAGCAGATGTATTATCTCTTTTAAATCTTGTTATTCACAAGTAAATCAATCTTAAAAAGGAGAAATTATATTTATCAATATAAAAACCCCTTAAATTCGCTTGTTTTTAAGCAAGCGCAAAATCAATTAAATTAAAGGAGAAATTATGAACGAAATGACAGAAATGACTCTTATGGAGTATGAAGAAAATTTAGAAAAGGTATATAATAGATTTTTGGATAATCTTTTAATGATTAGAGTGGGAAGAGCAAATCCAAAACTTATTGAAAATATTAAAGTAGACTATTATGGAACAAAAGCACCAATAATGCAAACGAGTAATATTATGGTGCAAGATGCAAGAATGCTAGTTGTTGCTCCATATGATGCAAGCACATTACGTGATATTAAAATTGGTATTGAGGCTGCAAATTTAGGAGTTTCAGTTAGTGATGATGGAAAAATAATTCGTGTTGGTTTCCCAATGCTTACTGAAGAAAGAAGAAGAGAATATACTAAAGATGCAAAACGCCTTCTTGAAGATTGTAAAGTTGCAATGAGAAATGCTCGTCGTGACTGTTTAGATGTGTTCAAAGACGCTAAGAAAAACAGCGAAATTAGCGAAGATGAATATGCGACTCTTGATAAAGAAGTTCAAAAGAAATTAGACTCATTTACAGCTAAAGCAGATGTGAGTTGTGAGAAGAAAATAGCCGACATTATGGAGGTTTAATTTGAATATCGAAAAGATAAAAAACGACCCAAGAATGCCAAAACATATTGCGCTTATCATTGATGGAAATGGCAGATGGGCGAAGAGAAGAGGGCTTCCAAGAAGTGCTGGGCATAAAGTTGGATTAGATAACCTTAAAATGCACATTGAGTTTGTTCAAGAACTTGGCATTAAAAATTTGTCTATGTATTGCTTTTCAAAACAAAATTGGAATCGTCCAGAGGCTGAAGTTAAGTTTTTAATGGATTCTTTCAACAAAATGCTTGACGACTACAGAAAAGAATATGCAGATAAAGATGTTAGAATTAATATCTGTGGAGATATGGACGATCCTCGATTGAGTGAAGAAGTTAGAAAAAAGGCAAAAGATTTAATGGAACTAACAAAAGATAGAACTGGTTTTGTTATTAATGCTTGCATAAATTATGGTGGAAGAGAAGAGATATTAAACGCAGTTAACAACATAATTGCAAGTGGTGAAAAAAATATTGATGAAAAAACTTTCGAAAAGCATCTTTACACAGCAGGTCTACTTCCACTAGATTTTATTATAAGAACTTCTGGTGAGAAAAGAACAAGCAATTTCTTGCCTTGGCAAGCGACTTATAGCGAATGGTATTTCCCAAAAACTTTGTGGCCAAGTTTTTCAAAAAAAGAATTGATTAAGGCTTTAAAAGTTTATATGAAAAGAAATCGTAGATACGGAGCAATAAAAGGATAATTATGAAACAAAGAGCGATTACTAGTGTATATATTGTTTTGGCTTCAGTGTTGGCCATATTAAGCAAACTTATTCCAGTTGTTGGAGACTATATTTTTGATGTTTTCATTTTAGGTGTAACAATTGTTGCTGCATTTGAAATTTGCAAAATTATGGAAGCAAACAATAAAAAATTAAATAGACTATTTGCTTCGTTTTATTGCGTTGTTAACTATATTGTTCTCTTGATTTGTGTTAATTTTGATAAAATTGATTTCTATGAGACGCTTTTAATAGAAGTTGCTGTTTTAGTTTTATACTGGGTAGTGACTTTGCTTGTTGAATTCTTCAAGGATCAAAAAACTCCAGCTAAAGAACATTTAATAACAAGCTTAAACACACTTTTAGCCTGTATTTATCCAAGCTTCTTATTCTGCTTGTTAGTAAACTTTAATCATATAAATATTGAGTTATTTTCATTAATTTTTATATTAATAATTTTCTTAATTACTTGGTTAACAGACACTTTTGCTTATTTAGTGGGAAGAACATTTAAAGGGCCAAAACTTGCACCAAAAATTAGTCCAAATAAAACCATAAGCGGAGCAGTTGGTGGGCTTTTAGGTGGAATGGCTGGAGCAATGTTAATTTATTTGTTGGCTTATAATGTTCCACAATTAAGCACGATTTTATCAATGTATAATTTAACGTGGTGGCAATTTTTATTAATTGGTATGTTCGGATCTGTTTTTGGACAAATGGGAGACCTTTTTGAAAGCAAGTTAAAAAGAAACGCTGGTGTTAAAGACAGTGGAAATATTTTCCCAGGACACGGCGGAATGTTGGATAGAATTGATGCAATGATATTTATATCAACTTTTGTCTATATTGTTATATTTTTCATTTTATTGTAATAATTAATTTTTAAATATGATTTCAACATTATTGAGTTTTTCATCTTCATTAAAGTATGTTGGCTATATTCTTATAGCCATTCTTGTTTTACTGTTTATGGTGTTAATACACGAACTAGGGCACTATATAGCTGGTAAAATATTAAAGTTTAAGATTAATGAGTTTAGCATTGGTTTCGGTCCAAAACTTTTCCAAACAAAAAATAAGAGCGGAGAATTAATTTCATTAAGACTATTCCCATTAGGAGGCTATTGTGCCTTTGAAGGTGAAACTGAAGAAAATGAAAACAATCCAAGAGCCTTTAATAGTCAAAAGCCATGGAAAAGATTAATTGTTTTATTTAGTGGGGCTTTCTTCAATTTTATAAGCGGTATAATTTTCTCATTTATATTATTAATGAGTAGTGGCTACGATTTGGTTCAAGTTAAGAATATTGACGCAACATCAATAAATTATAATCATCTTGAAGCGGGTGATGTGATTTATGGAGTAGAAAATAAGAAAATCGACTTTGTTGATGATGAATATTTTGCAACTTTAATTTCATCACATCTACAAGAAAACTTTAATAAATACGAAGGTGATATTACTTTAGTAATCAATAAATACACTGAGAAAGATAAAACGTATTATCT
>JBGVFL010000026.1:0-10772 GCA_045120995.1 Candidatus Onthoplasma sp.
TAAAGTATAACGCTTAGCTGTGTAATTATTGAAATCCAAAGCAAAGCAATGGTTTTACAATAATTTTAGTTAGTTGTTTGTAAACTCTTCAATTAAGAAATCTTTAAGTAAAGTATAACGCTTAGCTGTGTAATTATTGAAATCCAAAGCTAAGCAATGGTTTTACAATAATTTTAATTAGTTGTTTGTAAACTCTTCGATTAAGAAATCTTTAAGTAAAGTATAACGCTTAGCTGTGTAATTATTGTAAATCATTCTTGCTAAAATTTGTTTGCTTCCAACAAGAACAACTGTTTTCTTAGCTCTTGTTATTGCTGTATATAATAAATTTCTTGTAACAATTATTGGAGCTCCCGGAACAAGTGGAATGATAACACAATCAAATTCACTACCTTGGCTTTTATGAATTGTTATTGCATATGCCAGAGTTATTTGATAAAGGTCTGTTTTTGCGTATTTGCAAATTTTTCCATCGTCAAATCGAACAGTTACTTCGTGAGTTTCTGGTTCAATTCTGGTTATATATCCAATATCACCATTGAAAATGCCCGTTCCTTCTTGAGTTGTTCCGTTTTCTTCATATTTAACATAGCTCATTTCATAGTTGTTGGAAGTTTGCATAATTTTATCTCCAACGTGATATTTTGTGAAGTCTGTTAAAATTTCAACACCAGAAAAATGTGGATTAATTGTCATTTGAAGTCGCTTGTTTAGGTTGTCTATACCACAAGGGCCAGCTTTCATTGGTGCAAGAACTTGAATGTCTTTTGGATTGTAACCAAAATATTTTGGCAAACGAGTTGTTACCAAGTCAACAATTGTTTCGCTGTTTTGAATCATATCTTTTCCTGATTCATAGAAAAAGTCTTTGCTTGAGTTATCAATTATTGGCATTTTACCATTGTTGATAAGGTGGGCATTTGTGATAATCAAACTATCTTCACCTTGTCTATAAATATTAACAAGATGAGTTGTGTGGATTTTTTTGCTTTCAATCAAATCTCTTAAAACGTTTCCAGCGCCGACACTTGGAAGTTGGTCTTTATCTCCAACCAAAATTAAACGAGTTGTTGAACGCACAGCTTTTAACAGATGATAGAAAAGAGCACAATCAACCATACTAACTTCATCTATAATAACAACATCTGCATCAATTGGATTGTTTTCGTTTCTGTGGAAAATTCCTTCTCCGTCTGTTGGATTCATTTCTAGTGCTCTGTGGATAGTTTTAGCTTCCATTCCACTTGTTTCACTTAATCTTTTTGCCGCACGACCTGTTGGTGCGCACAATAAAACTTTCCTATTTTGTTGTTTTAGCATTTCCAAGATACAACGAACAATAGTCGTTTTACCTGTACCTGGTCCACCGGTAATAATTGAAACACCTTTATTCATACTTGCCAAAACAGCGTCTGTTTGTTCACCATTTAATTGAATTTTGTGAAGACGTTGATAGAAATTGATGTTATCAATGAAATTAAATTTATCATCAAATTGATTAAACGAAAGTTTATAAAGTTTTCTAGCAATATATTTTTCTTGAAAATAAAAACGAGTTAGAGTTGTTATTTCTTCTCCGTGATAAGTGAAGTTTTTAACCATTGCCTCAATTTGAAGATATTCAAGGCATTTTAAAACTAAAGGTCTTTCATTTTCACTAAAATTTAAAATTTCAAGGCAGTTGTTTACCACGTTATCTTGTGGTAGATAAGTGTGACCTTCCTTTTCGCTTGCGGTTTTGATTGTGTAAACAAGCCCTGCCTTTATTCTGTTTTCACCATACAAATCAACACCAACTTTAACAGCAATTTTGTCGGCTGTTGCGAATCCTATTCCGTCAATATCTTCAACTAGCTGATAAGGGTTGTTCTTAACAACCTCAATTGTTTTTTCTTTATAAATGTTAAATATTTTTATTGCCATATTTGTTGAAATAAAATGACTTTGCAAAAACATAATAACATTTTGCATTTCTTTCATTTCATTATAAGCGTTGGAAATTTCGATTGCTTTTTGTTTGCTTATTCCACGAATTTTGCTTAACTTTACAGGATTAAATTCTAAAATTGTTAAAGTGTCTTCTTTAAATTCATCAACAATTTTTTTGGCTGTTATTGGACCAATTCCGTATATTAGCCCACTTGCTAAATATTTTTCAATAGCAGGGAGCGTTGTTGGTTCAACAACTTTTGCTTCACTTATTTGAAATTGTTCCCCAAATTTTTTGTTAACAATAAATTCTCCAATAAGTTCCAATGTTTGACCTTCAAACACTTCAGGAACAATTCCAACTGCCGTTAGTTTTTTCCTATCATATGACAAACTTAACACAGAGTAACCATTCTCTGCGTTTCTAAAAACAGTGTTTTCAACATTTGCCACAATCTTCATAATTACTATCATACAAAATTATTAAAATTAAATCAAGCAAGATATTTAACTTGTTTTAAATTATTAATGCTTGAGTTTTATTTTTTTATTTGTTAAAATAATTGTGGAGAAAATTATGAGTAGAACTGTTGAAATGTTAAAAAAATATGTGCCGTTTAATGAACAAGAACAAAGAGATGTTAAATTAATAATTGAAGCTGAAGAAATTTTTAAAAACATATTAACCAGAGAAAACGAGTTCTGCCATTTAACAGCATCAGCATTTATTATTAATAAAGAGAGAACAAAAGTTCTTTGCATATATCACAATATTTATCAATCTTGGGGTTGGGTTGGTGGTCACGCCGATGGTGATGATGATATGCTTTATGTTGCTTCAAAAGAGACCAAAGAAGAAACATCTTTAAGGAATTTTCAACCATTAAGTGAAATGCCAATTTCTGTTGAAATCCTTCCAGTTAGAGGTCATATTAAAAGAGGGAAATATGTTTCTGGTCACGTTCATTTAAATGTTACCTACTTATTTGAGGCCGATGAAAATGAGTTCATTCACATTCAGGAAGAAGAAAACAGCAATATTGGCTGGTTAACATTTGATGAATTAATAACCAAAGCCGATGAACCGCATATGTTGCCAATTTACGAAAAGATAATTAAAAAAATCAAGCTTTTAGCTTAAAATGAGGGGTTTTTGCTCCTTATTTTTAATGTCTAAATTTGTCAAATATATTGTTCGGTTAAAAATCGTTTGTAATTTGAAAAATTTTTTGTATAATTATACAAAGAAAAATTCTGGCAATCTATTGCTTAAAAGGGGAAGTATGGCAATTTACAAATCATCTTTTAATCAAAAACCTGAAAAAGAGCCAAAGCCAAAAAAAGAAAAACCGATTAAAGAAAAAAATAAACCCAAAATGAAATTGAACGTAAAACCTGCGTTTATTTATTTGTTAGTGAGTTTGGCTATTTTTATTGTTTGTTGCTTCCCAAGTAGTTTTTTAAAGAATTTTTTGCTTGGTGTGTTTGGTTTGCTCACATATCCTATTTCATTGTTGGTTGCGTTTTTCTCATTTATGAATTTAAGAAAGGCAAAACTTAAGGTTAATAAAAAGTATGCCATATATTTGGTTTGTGCCTGTTTTGCTGTTTGGTTAATTTTTCACTTTATTTTAACCTCAAAATTATCTTTAGCTAGTTACGGAACATATTTAGCTCAAACATATAAGGCAAAAACAACAGCAGGGGGACTATTGTTTAGTTTAATTTCGTTCCCATTGGTAAAGTTGTTAACAGTTGTTGGAGCATACATATTTAGCGCCATTCTTGTTGCAGTTTTTGTAGGGTTAATTGCTGACTATGTTTTGGTTGCTAGAAAAATTCAAGAAGTTAAACCAGAATCTAAATTTGAATTCAATAATCTTAACGATTTTGCTTTTAACGAAAAACCTATTGAAACAATTAGTCACGACGAAGAAGTTAAACAAAGAGCCAAGAAAAAACTTGGATTGGAAAAAGGTGAGTCAACCATTATTTCAAGCAGTATTCCAAGATTTGACTATGAAGAAATGTCAAAGAACTCATCAATAAGTAAAAAAGATTACATTTTAACGCCAATTACTCCAATTATTCCGAAAGATGAAACTGAGGATTTATTTAAGTTGATGCCTAAAAAATCACACACTTACGAAAAAATAAATAAACCTCAAAAATCTAATTTTGGACAATCCGCTGAGACAATTAATGAAAACATTGAAGAAATAAAACCAATTGTTGAAAAACAATTTTTTGAAACAAAAGAAGAAATAAAACCCGTTTATACTGAAGAAACATTTAAAGAAGAAGTTGAAGATGACTTTATTCTTGATGAAACTGAAGATTTGAGTGAATATGAAACTGCTTTCGAAACAGATGCTGAGATTGAAGAAGATTTAAGTTTTGATGAAGAGTTGGTTGATGAATTGGAAGATTTGAATGAAAATATTGAAGCAGATAGCGGTGAAAGCGTTGTTGAAGAAATAAATGTTGATTTAAACAAAAGTGAATATGTTGATGAATATGCAACAGCAGTGGATAGCTCATATTTAGGTTCAACTGTAGACACTCAAGTTGTTCGCCCAAGTGTGGATATCTCAAAATTCAACATTCCAAAACAAATTAAAAAAGAAGTTGTTGAAGAGAAAAAAGAAGAATTGGTTCCACAAAAACTTGAAATTCCACCATATGTTGCTCCACCTGTGGAATTGTTGAATTATATGGAAAATGTGGGGCGAATTTCAGATGATGAATTGCAAGATAATATTTATCGTTTAGAGCAAGTTCTTGAAGATTTCAAAGTTCCAGCAAAGGTTAATAATGTTCAAGTTGGTCCAGCTGTAACAAGATATGAACTCACAATGCCAAGAGGAATTTCAGTTAATAAAATTGCTCAAATGGCAGATGATATTGCAATGACATTGGCAAGCAATGGTGCAATTCGTGTTGAAGCTCCAATTCCTGGAAAGAATTCAGTTGGAATTGAAGTTCCAAATGCTCAAGTAAGCCCAGTTTCACTTCGTGAACTTATTGATAGCGATGTGTTTAGACAACGTGGAAATCCATTATCTTTCGTTTTGGGTAAAGATATTAATGGCGATATCATTTTCTGTAACCTTGACAAAATGCCACATGTTTTAGTTGCTGGTTCAACAGGTAGTGGTAAATCTGTTTGTTTAAACACAATGCTACTCAGTATGTGTTATAAGGCAGGTCCGGAAGATTTAAGATTAATTTTGGTAGACCCTAAAATGGTTGAATTTTCAACATATAACGGACTTCCGCATCTTCTTATTCCAGAAGTTATTATCGGAAAAGATTTAACAATCAATGCTCTTGATTGGGCTATAAAAGAAATGGAAAGACGTTATGCGTTGTTTGCAAAAAATCACGTTGTTAACATTAATGAATTTAACAAACTTGAAATGGTTAAAAACAAAAAAGAAAGCAAGTTGCCATTTATAGTTATTGTTGTTGATGAACTTGCAGATTTAATGCTTGAAGCAAAGCGTGAAATTGAAGATAGAATTGCAAAACTTGCTGCAAAAGCTAGAGCAGCAGGTCTTCACCTTGTTCTTGCAACACAACGTCCTTCTGTTGATGTTATTACAGGAACAGTTAAAGCAAATCTTCCTTCTCGTATTGCATTTGCGCTCACAAACTATATGGATAGTAAAACTGTTCTTGATGGTGGTGGTGCTGAAAAACTTCTTGGAAAAGGTGATATGTTGTTTAAACCGCAAGATAAACCAGAACCAAGGCGTATTCAAGGTGCGTATGTTTCTAATGCTGAAATTGCGGCAGTTGTTCAATATATCAAAGATCACAACAATCCGGTTTATGATGAAAATGCAGGAAGATTAATTAAAAATCCAAATCAAGTTAACCAACAATCAAGTAGTGGTGGTTCAAATGCAAGAGAAATGGAATTCGATCCAGTCTTAAAAGAAGCTCTTAGAATGTTTATTCAAACAAAACAAGCAAGTGCAAGTATGATTTCAAGAAGATATTCTGTTGGATTTAATCGTGCGGGAAGAATTATGGATCAAATGGAAATGGCTGGATTTGTCGGACCGCAAGATGGTGCAAAACCACGTCAGGTGTTAATAACAATGGACGAATACAATGCTATTTTTGGAGATGAAAATAATTAAAAAATAAAAAACGGACAATCGGTCCGTTTTTTTATTCCAACATATTGATACTATCTTGTAATTCTTTATTTTTATTTTCTTCTATAAACTTTAATTTTGTGATTTTTTGATATTGTTTTTTCAATAAAGATGAAATTATTTCCTGAAAATGTGTGATGTAAACATTATATCCAATGAATTTTGATTCATCTGTGGATTTGTCATAATACCATTCTCTTTCAGTTTTAAAACATTGATTGAATATGTTTGCTAAAGCTTCCAGTTTTTTAGTGTCGTTATTTTTTTGATAATATTTAAAAATTTCCACAAAGCGTTTAATATCTTCATTATCTTTTGTTAAACATCTTGAGCAAATATTTTCTATTTCTTCTATAGAATAACATTCCATAATAACTCCTTAACACCTTAAATATATATATCTTTAATATATATGCAACAAATCTAAAAAAAATAATCTTAACAAAAAGTTTTATATTTAAATATTAATTATTATGAAAATATGTGATGCTCACACTGATTTTTTAACTGAGATTAAAGATAGAGAAGATATAGAGGAATATGTTAAATCAATAAGTAAAATTGCAGGAATAATTTCTTGCGCGGTTTTTACAACAAATTCCACAATTTGTTTAAAAGATGTGGAAAACTTTAAACAAGAATTAGAGCATTACAACAAAAAATACAACACTAAATTATTGCTTTCAATTGAAGATATGGGCTTTATAAAATCAAAAAAAGAATTGTTTGAATTAATTAAATTAAAACCAATAAGTGTAACTCTCACTTGGAACGATGAAAATCAATTTGCTGGTGGTTCAAACACTAATAAAGGATTAACTAAATTTGGGCTTGAAGCGATTAAAATTCTGGAAGAAAATAATATTTTGGTTGATACTGCGCATTTATCAAGAAAAGCGTTTTTTCAATTTGCTCAAATAACAACAAAACCAATTTATAATTCACATAGCAATATAAACTCTATTCATAAACATAAAAGAAATTCAACCAATAAACAAATTAAGATGATTGTTGATAGCGGTGGGTTTTTAGGGTTAACATTTTATGAAAGGTTCATATCAAATAATAAAATCAAATTGGAAGATGTTGCCAAGCAGTTTGATTATTTAATAAAAAATTTTGGTTATAAAAATTGGGGATTGGGAACAGATTTATATGGAATAAAAAAAGAGTATTTGCCGATTGATTTTCAGTCATATTTTGATATAAAAAAACTAGTTAAAGAATTTAAAAAACTAAATTATTCTAACAGAATAATAAAATCTCTTATTTTTCAAAACTATCAAGGGTTTATATTAAATAAAAAACACAAGAAATAAATCTTGTGTTTAGGTTTATTGGTTATCGTCCTTTCTGCAAAGAAGCAATATTCCTGCAATGGTACTAACAAAAAGTAGCATACAAACTTTAAAGCCAACGCTAATTGGTTCTTTTCTTTCTAGTTTTTTACATAGAGCAATTGTCATAGGCAAAGTCCAAAGTAATGGAAAGAGATAAATTCCCATAATTGCAGTGCCAATAATGGCGAACACTTTGGCAACTGTTCCAAGACCGTCTGAATTATTTGTTTTTTCTGGTGTTTCAGACAAATTAGTTTGTTGACCCAAGTTCATTTTGTCACCAAGTTCAGTTAAGCAACCACACTTTGTGCATATAACGGCTTTGTCATCAAGTTGGTTTCCACAATTTCTACAAAACATATAAACATCTCCTTTTGTTAAAATTATAATAAAAAATTTATCTAAAAATGTCAACTTATTTAGAAATTTAAAATAAAAAATGAAATTCAAAAAATTCTTGACAAAAGAAGAATGCTATGCTAAACTATAATAGTTTTAGATAAACTTTATGCGGATATGGCGGAATGGCAGACGCGCAAGACTAAGGATCTTGTGAAGTAATATTCTTGCAGGTTCAAGTCCTGTTATCCGCACCAGAGCACCAAGGTGCTTTTTTGTTTGTCTTTGGACTTGAACACTGTAGGTTCACCCTGTCGGGACAGACCGCACTGACGTGCTCCCGAAATCACGCTAAAACAACAAGCGGTTGTTGTTTCTTAACGCTATTTCCCTGTTATCCGCACCACAGTGCTGCAACTTGATTTTTTATCAAGTTGTTTTTTTATTGTAAATTTATATTTTTAACTTTTGTATTATGTATGATATTTGTTTAATGTTCACACATTAAATTATTTTATCATAATTTTATTAAAAGGATTAAAATGAAAAAATATAAAGACAGATATTTAAGAAAAATAGCAAGAGCAATTAATATTGCATATTTATCAACGGCAATATTTTGCGGATATGCAACATTTACTTTATTAGAAGAAAGAAACGATTTAAAGCAATCTTATAATGAAAACGAGATTTCTTATGAAGAATTTATGGAGAAGAGTTTTGAAGCAACTGAAAGAGAAGAAGATGTTTTTAAGATGATTGCAATTGGATTTGGAGTTATTGTTGCAAGTGATATTGCCTTTGAGTTGGGAACGAGGAATAAGGACTTGTAATGAAATATTTTAATTATGAACCAAATAAAGAAAAGGCTATAAACCACTGGAATTCCAACCAAAATAAGCTGTGTGATATAGTTTTGAGTTTAACGGATAATGCCATTATTTATGGTGGTAAAATTTATGCCTTGTTTCTTAGAAAAGAAATTCAAAACTTAATGCAATTTTTTACTTTCAATTTTGATGAGGTTAAAAGTATTCTTGGAATTTGTGGTAGTTATATTAAATCTAAAGATGGAATGTTTTCTATTAATTTTAACCCAGAAAGGAATGTGAAAGCTTTAACACTTGATATTAACACTATGAAACAAAACGCAAAAAAAATATATAACAGTCTTTTAAAAGAGCTGTATGATTTGGCTCAAAGTGTAAATTTATAGTGATTATTAATTATAAAAACACAACATATTTGCTTTGTGTGCGTTTTTAGTTGTAAAAAATATTTATTTCTTATATAATATTTAATACGGAGAAACTATGAAAGAAATAAAAAAGATAAATTGTATAATAGATTGCGATCCTGGTGTTGATGATGTTGTTGCATTATCATTATCTTTTTATGATGAAGTTATGGATATTAAATTGATTACAACATTAAATGGAAACTTAGATTTGGAAACCGTAACGAGAAACACACTCCACGTTTTGGAAAAATTTAATAGAACAGATGTTCCTGTTGCAAAAGGTGCTGCAGCTCCTATGGGTAAGAGTATGCCTAACGCAAGTTTTATCCACCAAAAGAATGGAATGGGAGGTTATGTTCCACCAGAACAAGTTAAAACCAAACCAATTGATAAGTCGGCGGTTGAAGCTATGTATGAAGTGATAAAACAAAATCCTAAAGATATATATATAATTTCTTTAGGGCCGCACACTAATGTTGGAGAACTTATTAAAACTCACCCAGATGTTGTTGATATGATCAACCATATTTATTGCGAAGGCTGTGCGGCATATGGACACAAAATTGAAAAGCATTGGGCAAACTATATTTCGTTTAATGCTTCTTCAGATGCGTTGGCACTAAAAATTGTTATGGAAAGTGGAATTCCAATCACAATTATTCCTTCAAGAATGGGAAGGGAGTTGGCTAATTTTAATGAAAAACAAGTATTTGAAATTAGAGAAATTAATGATGTTGGAAGATTCTTCTTCGAGATGTATAATCAGTATTGGGAACATAATTATAAAGACAGAAGAATTGCAACTAATGATACTTGTGCTTGTCTTGCTCTTCGTTTCCCAGAATTGTTTAAAACAAAGAAAGCAACTGTTAGTGTTAACACAACAGATATGTATGGTAAAACTGAGTTTAAGTTTACTAAACATGGAAACATAAACTATGTTTATAAAGTCAATAGAAAGAAAATGCATAAATATTTCTATAGCGCAATAAAGAAATTAGATCATTTTAAATTTTACTAAAATTTGATTTGAGGAGATAAAATATGTATATGATGTATATTTGGCTTGCTGTTTTGTGTATTGGATTAATAGTTGAAGCTATAGATACGGGGAATTTGGTGTCAATTTGGTTTTCAGTTGGGGCCATAGTTCCATTTGTTATGAGTTTTTGGAAAATATCAACGCCTATATATATAATAATTCAATTTATTGTGTTTGGTGTTGTTACTTCTCTATGTTTAATTTTCTTAAGAAAACTAACGAAAAAGCTTTTGTTTAAGGGAACAAAAGAGAAAACTAATTTAGATATGTATGTTGGGAAAAAGTTTTCAATTTCAAATAAATATGGAAATAAAACATACATTAAATTCAATGGGATTGAATATTCGGCAATTCTTGAAAATGACGATAATGTAAATGACCTTGAAATAGGGGACAAGGTTGAAATTATTCGCTTTGAAGGAAATGGGGCCGTAGTTAAAAAGATTTAGGAGGTTTTTATGGTAGGTTTAATAGTTACTATAGTTTTAGTTGTTGTTGCTATTATTCTTTTAGGAACAAGCATTAGAATCGTTCGACAAGCTACAGGAGTTGTGGTTGAAAGATTGGGTAAATATAATAAAACATTGGATACAGGCGTTCATTTTGTTTTGCCAATATTTGACAGAACACTTCCAGCAGTTTCATTAAAAGAAAGAGTTGCAGATTTCCAACCTCAACCAGTTATCACAAAAGATAATGTAACTATGCAAATTGAC
>JBGVFL010000027.1:0-11417 GCA_045120995.1 Candidatus Onthoplasma sp.
AAATCTTATAATGATTAAGGTTGGGGTTGGTGATTATTCAATTTTAGATATTCTTCCAGGAGAATTTGCTGGTTATTCTGAAATTGCTAGTATGTTTGATTTAAATTATTTAAAAAATGCATTTTCAAGATTTGCTCAAATTGAGTTAGATTTAAAATATAGTTTAAACCCTGAAAACTTGTTTGAAACAGCGTGCTTAGAATTAATGAAAGATAAATACGAAGTTAAAAAAGAGGTTGTGGCTCAACCAATGGTTGAAAACAAACCAATTCAACCTACTCAAAATTTAAATATTAAAATACCTGTTCCGCAAACTAGCCAAACAGAAGTTGAAAAGATTTGGGGAAATGTGTTATTAAAAGTTAAAGAAAACAATATGTTTGCTTTGTCTAATGCATTAACAACAATTAACAATGTTGATAAATTTGGAAATAAATTAATAATTTCAACAAACGATTTGGGTAGTTATGAAATGATTGACAATAAAGAACGACTTAGTGTATTATTAAAATTAGTTAAATTGTTTGACGATAGCATTGAAGAGATTGCTGTTGAATATGATAAATCAAACGCATCAAAACAAGATGTTAAAGACGCATTAAAGAATGTGTTTAAGTCAAAAATTAAGTTTAAAGAATAAGGAGAATATTATAAATGGCATATTACGGTGGAGGATTTGGTGGCGGAATGAATATGAACGCCCTTATGCAACAAGCAAAAAAGATGCAAGAACAAATGTTGAAAGCTCAAGAAGAATTAGATAACGCAGAAGTTGTTGGAAAAGCTGGCGGCGAAATGGTTGTTGTTAAAATGAATGGTAAAAAGGAAATTAAGTCAATAAAACTTGATAAAACTGCAGTAGATCCAGATGATATTGAAATGCTTGAAGATTTAATTATTGTTGCAATAAATGATGCAGCAGCAAAAGCTGATGAATTAAGTAAGGAAAAAATGGGACCAATGGGTGGTCTTGGTGGATTAATGTAATGAATCAAATAGACTCAATGGAAAGGCTTGTTAATGAATTTAGTAAGTTACCTTCAGTTGGTAAAAAAACAGCACAAAGGTATGCTTACTTTTTGCTAACAATGAATGAGGCAGAAGTTAGGGATTTTGCTGATGCTATGGTGACAGCAAAAGAGAGTATTCATTATTGTAAGGTTTGCGCAAACTTTACAGATAAGGAAGTTTGTGATATTTGTTCAAAACAAAAAAAAGACCCTATTATTTGTGTTGTTAAAGAACCAAAAGATGTAACAGCACTTGAAAAAGTTAGAGAGTTTAATGGAACTTATCACGTTTTACACGGAGTTATTAATCCGTTAGAAGGTAAAGGACCGAACGACATAAACGTTCGTTCACTTTTATCTAGAGTTGCCAATGAGCAAATTCAGGAAGTTATTGTTGCAACAAATCCTGATGTTGAAGGTGAGGCAACAGCAATGTATATTGCCAATATTTTAAAACCACTTGGGATTAAAGTTACAAGAATTGCTCAAGGTGTTAGTATGGGAAGTGAGTTGGAATATACAGATGCAGCAACATTATCAAGAGCAATCATATCAAGAAGAGAGATGTAAATCTCTTCTTTTTTTTGTCAAATTTCCTTAATTTTGAATATAACATTTTATAAATTATAGGAGATGTAATATGAAATGTTTGTTCGAGGGAACGGGGGTTGCTATAGTAACTCCATTTAAAAACGGAAGAGTTGATTATTTTTCTTTTAAAAGATTAATTCAAGAAGACATTAATAAGGGAGCAAAAGCTATAATTGTTTTAGGAACAACAGGGGAAGGTGTAACTATAACAACTGATGAAAGAAGTGAAATTATTCAGTTTGCTAAAAATGTAATAGCTGGAAAAGCTAAATTAATTGTTGGAACAGGCCATAATAATTTTAATACTTGTGTAAATAACACTCAAATGGCAAAAAGGCTTGGAGCTGACGGTGTGTTGGTTGTAACACCTTATTATAATAAAACAACCCAAAGAGGTTTGGTTGAATATTATCAAAGATTGGCAGAGATAGGAATTCCAATAATTATGTATAATGTGCCAAGTAGAACGGGGTTAAACATCGAACTTGACACAGTTAAAAAACTTTTGGAATGTGATATGATATATGGTTTAAAAGAAAGCTCTTGTGATATAAATCGAATTATTGAACTTGCTAGAATTTGCAAAGGCAACATTGCTCTTTATAGTGGTGAAGATGCTTTAAATTATTTGTTTTATTGTTTAGGTGCTAGCGGTTGTATTAGTGTGACTGCAAATGTTATGGCTGACAAAGTTCAGGCTGTTTATGATGCTGTTAAAAGCGGAGATTTTAAATATGGTTTAGAGCTTCAAGAAGATATGGCTGAAATAAATAAGGCAATGTTTGTTGAAACAAATCCTATTCCAATTAAAAATTTTATGATGCATTTAGATATGATTGATGATGAGGTTAGAATGCCTTTAGTTAAAGCGGAAGATAAAACTGTTTCTTTATTGGTTAGACTTGCAGATAGGCTAAAACATAATAAAGACATATTATTATAAAAAAACCACATATGTGGTTTTTTAAATGTTTAAATATAAACCATTTTCTTTTTTAGAAAGTTTATGCATAGCGATAATTGCTCCTCTTGCAAAAACATCTCTAGATTTTGCAGAGTGGATAAGAGTTATTGTTTCGTCGTTTAAAAAGAATTGAACAACATGGGTGCCGGTTTCTTTCTCAACTCTGAATGAATGTGTTTCGTATTCAATATTTTTATTTTCCAATATTTTTTCAATTTCTTTAGCTGTACCACTAGGTTTATCTAGTTTTTCTTTATGGTGATATTCTTGAATTATTGCATCACATTTATCTATCTTTGAAGCACATATGTTAATCATTTCATATAAAACATTCACACCAAGAGAAGCATTTTTACAAAACAAAATTGGAATGTGTTCGCTTGCGGTTTTTAATTTATTTTTAGTGTTTTCGTTTGTTAATGTTGAAAACAATCCGTATGGAACATTTCTATTTAAAGCTAAATCAATATATGGGGTGTGGTCTTCAGTTGTTGAAAAATCAATTATTGCATCAAAATTCTCCTCAATTTCCTCAGGGTATAAATATGTTTTAAATTTTAAATCGAATTTTTCAGTATCAATTCCACAAACGATAATATCCTTATATTCATTTGCTAGTTTGATGATTGTTTTTCCCATTTTTCCATTGCAACCAATTAAAAGAAACTTCATAATCCTCCTTATAATAATTCATATTTATTATCAATAATATATGATAATGGTATATCAAAAATGGTAAATGCTCCATATTCTTTTTTGTTTTTTAACTTTTCAAAGCTTTTTGCATAAGCAATTAAAATCTTAGATGTAAAGTCAGGGTTTGATTTAAGCTTTAAAGAGAAATTCATCGTATTGTTTTCTGTTATAACGATTCCCTTGTGAGAAAAAGATTTGATTTTATTTAGTTTTATCTGACTTATGAAATAAACTTTAGTATTGTATCCTTTAAAATAATTTGGCATATTTATAATTTGGGTTTTTATTGATTTTCTGTCTATTTTTTTGCAAACAACATAGCAAACTCTTTTATGATTATTGTTTGTTGTTGGTTGTTTTCCCTTCTTTATTCTGTTAACTTGCTTTTTGTTTGGAATAGTGAATTGAATTGCATCTATAACACCTTTAATTTGTTTTATGGCTTGAGTGTGGCCTTGACTTGTTCCTTTACCCCAAAAAGTATAGGGAGTGAAACCGATAGCGGTGAATAAACCTCTCATATAACTAAACAATCCGGGGTCCCAGCCAAAAGAGCATAGAGCAATTTTATTGTATTCTTTTGCTAATATGTTTATTTTTGAAATGTGTTTTGATAATTTCTTGTGGTTATCATAACTTTCAATAATGTTAAAATGTTTTATTAGCTCACTCGATATGCTTTCAAGATTATTTTGTGAACCAACCGATAAAAACAACAAATCAATTTTATCTTTATATTCATATATTTTAGAGTAGGAAATAGTATTTTTTAACTTCCGCCTTGAAAAAACTGCAACAAGATTAAAAATTTTGTTGTTTTTAATATTTTCTATTAATGATTTTCCTAAATTGCCAACACCAACAACTCCAACATTAATTTTCATATAATCGCCTCATATTATGTATGAAAAAACAAATATTTTTAGTGCAAAATAAAAGATAATAAAAAAAATTAAAAATTTTGCCAAAATTCATTGACAAATTGATTTTAACTTGATAATATAAAAGAGCATTTGCTTTAAATGTGGTCGTGGGGGATTAGCTCAGTTGGCTAGAGCGCCTGCCTTGCAAGCAGGAGGTCACCGGTTCGAGCCCGGTATTCTCCACCAAAGACAAAGGCTAAAGTCTATAAAACCAAATTTCATATAGGAGTGTAGCTCAGCAGGTTAGAGCACCACCCTGATAAGGTGGGGGTCGGTGGTTCGAGTCCACTCATTCCTACCAAGTGACCAGAAATGGTCATTTTTTTTGTTTTAATGAGTGAACTCGAACAAGTTCGCCCTGTCGGGCCAGACCGCGCTGATGCGCTCCCGAAATAACGCTAAAACAACAAATTATTGTTGTTTCTTAACGCTATTTCCCACTCATTCCTACCAAGTGACCAGCAATGGTCATTTTTTGTTTTAAATCAACACTTTTACATTTTTCTGTTGTACTAAAATAGATTCTTTTGCTTTATAATGTTAATGTGTAAAGGAGGAAATATGAACACTGATAAAATTTATGCAGAACAAATTGCGAATGAATATGCACCAAAGGAAACTTCTAAAGTTAAAGCATTGAAAAGATTAGATAATAAGGTTAAACTTCCAACAAGTATATTTACTTATACTTTTGGTATTGTTTCAAGCCTAGTTTTAGGTTTGGGAATGTGCTTAGCAATGAAAGTTATAGGAAGTGGCTTTGCTTTAATGATGGTATTAGGAATTGTTATTGGCTGTGTTGGTATTTTAGGTGTTAGTATAAATTATCCTATTTATAAAAAATGGTTAAATATTAGGAAAAATAAATATGCAAATGATATACTAACATTAGCAAAAGAAATTTCTGATCAAAAATAAAAAGGAAAAATATGGATAAAGCAGAAAGTAAATATCGCAATACAGCGTTATTGATGGATCAAGCGCTTCTTATTTTGCTTGAAAAAAAGGATTTAGAATATATAACTGTGAAAGAAATATGTTCAAAAGCAGGAGTGAACAGATCAACTTTTTATTTGCATTACGAAAATATAAATGATTTATTAAATGAAACAATGGAATATTTAAACAAAGATTTTCTTTCATCATTTTCAATTGGTAAATTAAATGAAAAACCTTCTGATTTAGTTTTTATTAAAAAAGAGTTTATTGTTCCATATTTAGAATTTGTTAAAAAGAATAAAAAATTTATGAAAATTATTCATAGCAAACCATTTGTTTTTAATAATGAAAAAGTATATGATAAAATGAAAGAAGAAATATTTATTCCAGCAGTAAAAAAACACGGAGTTCCAAAAGAAGAACAGAATTATACAATTGAATTCTTCACAAAAGGAATTTGTGCTATAATTGAATTATGGTTAAAAAATGACTGTGTGGATTCGATAGATAACGTTGTAAACATTATATTGAAGTTTGTTGATTTGTAAGGTGTTGTTTGTTTTTTGAATTATTCAATATTGTTAAAATGGCCAGCAATGGTCATTTTTTGATGGTTGATTGAGTTTGACATTCTATTTGGTTTATGTTACAATAAATGTATGGCTAAAGAAAGAAAATCTAAAGTTAAGAATGTGAAAAGAAATTTAATTTTAGCAACTGCTGGTGCCTTGGTAGTTGTTGGAGTTTTTGCATGTATTCAATTAGGGAATTTTGATACAAATATCAAACAGCCAGACACTATGGAGACTGGTGGCAAAAAAGATGTTAAAGTAGATGAATTTTATTCAAGTCTTAATTTTAAAACTATGAAATATGGAGATAAAACATATTTAACAATTGATGAAAATGACCTATTAAAACTTATTGAAAAAGCAATGGCTGAAGTTGATCAAGAGTATTTAAATATGGGTGGATCTCCCGTGTTTAGTAGTAAAGACACTGAATATTCTAGATTTAAACCAGAACATATTTATGGTTTGATGTATACTGAAACAACTCTTAGAATTTTAGAAGTTAAAGACAAAAACAATGGGGTATATAATCTAAACAATTACGATAGATTTTCAGGTAGAGATAAAAATGGTGTTGTTTATTATGGTCTTGGAATGATGAATGAGAAAACACTGAAATATATTAATGAACAAGATAGAAAAATTACTTATGGAATGGAAGATACCAGAATTCAATGTGGAGATAAAAAAATTGAATTAAAATTTGAAAACTTAAATCCTTACGATTATGTTTTAAATTCTGGAGCTAAAACAGAAAATGAAATTAAAAAAGCTTTAGCTGAATGTATTATGTTCAACGCTAAGACTACATATATTTACTTAAATAGAATAGTTAAAGATAACTTAAAAATAGGTTCTCACGATTCTAATTTAGATAAACTATTATCTTATAATCAATTAGACAATTTAAGTGAAGAAGAAGTAATGATGTTTTTTGCTTTTTTAGGATACAATCAAGGGCCTAATTTGACTATGGAAAGTGTTAAAAATAACACATTATTTAGCAAAGATGAGAAAGGAGAATATAAGAATAATTTAAAATATTCTAATAGAGTGTTTAATTACGCGAATGAATATCTAAACAATAATCTTTCTAAATAAAAAAGAACTCGGTTGAGTTCTTTTTTTTTGTGTTTGTTATGTTCCTGTTCCTTGGTATTTTTTTATGCACCATAAGAAGAATATTATGCAAGGAACAACAAATAAAATTCCAATAAAAGGTGATAAAGCGTAAACTATTTGAGGTAAACTTCCATATCCTAAGAGATATGAAATTGGTAGATAGTTAAAGCAGGCAACAGGAATAATAAATGTGAAAATTCTTGAAAGCCACTTACTGTAAATATTAATTGGGTAGTAAGCAACTTCTTTGGCACCATTTGTAAATATGTTGATAAACTCTAAATTTTCAACAGTGAAAACACATATTCCTGCACCAATTAACATAACGCCCCAAACAACAATACAGCCACATGCAAATGTTGATATTAAAACTAAAACTTTTGAAAACGTCCAAACAATATTCAAATTTATTAATGCGATAATTGAAACGACAACTCCCATAAGAGTTTTTAAAAGTTTCCATAACTCAATTTTTGTTCCAAATATTTGATAAATTATGTTTGCTGGTCTAACCATTATTCTATCTAAATCACCATGTTTTATTAGATTTGGAAATTCGTCAAATCCTCTTGCGAAGCATTCTGTGAATGAGTATGAGGCTGTTACAATTCCAAACATTAATGTGGCTTCATAAAATCCCCAATTGCCAACACTATTAAAAGCTTTAAACATTACCATAATAGATAGTAATTCGCCAACAGAGATTAAACAAGACGAAACGGCAAGCATAATCATATTAGATCGATATTGCATTGCAGTTTTTACGTGCATCTTTGCATATTTTCCATACAACATATTAACCTCCTTGAATCACTGTCTTTTTGCCTGCAAGTTTAATTAGAAATTTGCCAAGTAGAATTATAACTGCTAGCCATATAACAGCTATTAATAGCAGTTTTAATCCTTCAATTGGTGGAATATTTCCAACATATATTCTTGCTGGTAAATCGAAGATAAATCTAAAAGGTAAATAGTTTAAAATATTTTGAATGCTTTGGGGCATAAACACAATTGGAACATACATTCCTCCAAGCACTCCACAAACAGCGTTCATCATTGTTATAATGCCTTTAGCGGAAAGTGTTTTAAATGTAAAGAATATTGAAATCATAGATATTGCTGAAGTCATCATTGCCCCAATAAATAATGCAAGCAAGAACACAATGAATGAATTAAAACTTGCAGGTAGAGATAGGTTGATTCTTCCAGGCATTAAGAAAGCACAAATTAACAAAGGGAAGCACCTAATTAACGTTGCTGAAAGCTTATAGCCAAAGTGTTCTGCGAACCATTGATTATATAAATCAACAGGGCGAACAAATTTATAACAAACATCACCACTTTCAATTTCTTTGGCGCAGTTTTTGGGAAGGTCTGCAAATCTTAAAACGAAGAAGGCTTGACCAATCCAAACATAACTTATCATTTGTTTAATAGAAAACCCATTTATTAATTTTCCACCCATAAAAGCTGTGTATAAATAAATGTATAATAATCCCCAAAATATTTGCGTGACAATTCCTGAAAGGGCTTTTGCTCGATATTGCAATTCACCCTTAAAGGTCATTTTGAATAAACCAAAATAAGAGCTCATAAATCCTCCTACAACTCTAACTCTTTGTAGAGTTTTGCAAGGATTTCGTCAACGCTGATAGGGTTTACTTGGAAGTCAACAACCTCATATTTTTTTGTGATTTCGTTAAAGAAATCTTTAACGTGAAAAGTTTTGTTTTCATTGTTTTTAAGTGTTGCAGTGTTTCTTTCGTGCGAGATTGTTTCGTAGCCATCTAGTTCGATTTTTTCATATTCTTTGGCAAATTCTATTTCAATTTCTTTAATGTGACCATATTTTTCTTTAATGGCACTAAAACTTCCTTGATAAAGGATTTGTCCACGACCAATTAAAATAATTTTGTTTGTTAGAGCGTCGATGTCGCTCATATCGTGGGTTGTTAGAATGATGGTTGTTCCCCATTTTTTATTTATGTTTTTAACAAAATCTCGAACCGCAAGTTTTGTTATTGCATCAAGGCCTATGGTAGGTTCATCAAGGAATAACACTTTTGGACGGTGGAGTAGTGAGCCAGCCAGCTCACACTTCATTTTTTGACCTAATGAAAGTTGTCTTAACGGGCGGTTTAACAATTCTTTCAAATTAAGAGCATTAATTAGGTCATTTAAGGTTTCTTCATATTCGGCAGTTGGAATTTTGTAGATATCTTTTAGCAGTTCAAAACTATCAATTATGGGAACGTCCCACCATAATTGAGATCTTTGACCGAAAACAACTCCAATGTTTTTAACGTATTTTTTTCGGTCTTTCCAAGGGGTTTGTCCCATAATACTGCATTCGCCAGAGGTTGGGGTGAGAATACCACTCATAATTTTGATCGTTGTGCTTTTTCCTGCACCGTTTGGACCAATGTACCCAACAATGTCGCCTTCTTCGATTTCAAAACTAACTTGAGATAATGCTTTGATTATCTTTTTCTCTCGTCTAAACAAGTTAAGGAAGGATTTTTTCTTGTTATTTTTCTTGACGGAGATTTTGAAATCTTTTGAAATTTCTTTAAATTCAATAATTTTTGACATTTTTCCTCCTTTATTAAGATGATTGCAAGGCAAATGTAACCTTGCGTTTGCTACAAATGCGCTGATGTTGCGCATAACTTTTTTTGCTGACTAATTAACCTCCTTTTTACAGCAAAAAAATACCAAAAGAACGATTTGCCTCCTGGTACGCCTTCTATTTAGATTTGTTTTAAAATGTCTAACATAAAAACCGCCTTTTGTGTTAGAGCAAAAACATAGAAGTTAAAATTTATAATAACATAAATTTTTATAATGAGCAAGCTTCTTAAATAATTTTTTAAACAAATTTATTAAAAATTCCACATTTTATGACAAAAAATATACTGGTATGATTATTTTTATTTGGTAAATACTAATTAAGAGGTGATTTTATGAATTTTCAAGAAAGCAAAACAAAAGAAAATTTGGCACGCTCTTTTGCTGCAGAGTGTCAGGAAGGCGCAAGATATCAATTTATGGCAAAGATGGCTCAGCAAGAGGGATATCAATATATGAGTATGTTAATTAGAACTCTTGCCCACAATGAAATGGCACACGCTCAGCAATTTTTCAATAAGATTGTTGAACTTGGTGGAAATCAAACTCAAAATATCGAAATTTGTGCAGGATATCCATTTAGAAGTGGAAAACTACTTGATGTTTTGATTCAAGAGAGTGAAAATGAAAGAATGAGTGCGGAGTCTATATATCCAAAGTTTGCTGACATTGCAAGAGATGAAGGTTTTAATGATGTTGCAGATTTGTTTGATATGGTTTCTAAGGTTGAGAGAACTCACGAGAGAACATTGAAAAAACTGCACGAAAGCTTAAGTTGTGATTGTTTGTATAAATGCTCAGATGAACACGCTTTCAAATGTGATGAATGTGGTACAATTATTTTGAACAAATGTGCGCCAAAAACTTGTCCGCTTTGCAAAATGGGGCAAGGTTACTATAGAATTGATTTTAGTATCAATTAAATTATTTTTTAAAAGGCTACTTGAGTGGCTTTTTTTAATTAAGTTAAGTTTTAAAAATTTAAAAATATTCTTGACTTAATATGCTTGTTTTTGTTACCCTATAGATATATTGACTATTTAAGCCGCAAAAATAAACAAAAAGGGGATATTATGAAAAGAGTTTTTAAAACATTATCTATTTTCTTAATGTTGTTTTTTTGTGCTGTAACTTTGGTTGCTTGTGGAAATAAAGGAAAAGGAAACGTAGATAATGGTGATGTCTTTGATGGTGTAATATATAGGGAGTTTTACAATAATCGTGACGCTTATTATGTTGCTGGCTTTAAAGATGATGTTAAAAAAGATGTTACAATTAAAAGCTCTATAGATGGCAAGCCTGTAACAACAATTGGCGAGGAGGCTTTTAAAGATTGTGAAAGACTTGAAACTATTATAATTCCAACATCAATAATAATTATTAAGAAAAATGCGTTTAATAGTTGCGATAATTTAAAAAGTGTGACATTTGATGAACATTCAACATTGAACAAAATCTCAATTGGATCATTTGCTAATTGTAAAAGTTTAGAAAGTTTCACAATTCCAAGTTCAGTTGAAATTTTGGAATCGGCAACAACAGAAACAGATGGAATATTCTTTGAAAGTAAAATAAATACTGTTGCGTTTGAAGGAAATGAAAATTTAACAGAATTAGCAGATTACATATTTTATCGTTCTCAGTTGAGAACAATAGACTTAACACCATTAAAAATAAATAAGATAAACAAATATGCATTTTCAGACACGCCATTAGAAAGTATTAAATTTAATGAGCAATTAAAGCAAATGTATGGTGAAGACTTCGAAAATAATTCTCAAATTAAAGAGCAATTAAAGCAACAAAGACTTCAATACTTAAATGCAATGGTAAATGAAAAAATAATGCTTCAAGAAGCTGATAAGAATGAAGATTTAAGACAATCAGATGAAGAAACTCAAAAAGAAGTTGAGGATATGATTAGCCAATATAAATCTCAATATTCTAACGAAGATGACTTTAATAAATTATT
>JBGVFL010000028.1:0-3648 GCA_045120995.1 Candidatus Onthoplasma sp.
ACAGGTTCAACAGCTGTTTCAACGTTTTCAGCTATTATTTCTTCTTCCTTAACAGGTTCAGCTGTCTCAACTGTTTCTAAAACAGGTTGTTCTTCTTTTTCTTCTGTTGATTCTTGAGTTTCAGCAGGCACATAATTTTCAAATCTCTTTTTATATTCTTCATAAGATTGAAGTGCTGTTTCTGAAACTGTAGGTTCAGTTTTTCCTACATTCTTAGATTTATCTTTCTTTCCCTTTGTTTTTTGTTGCAACAATTGAGCTTGAGCTTGCATCTCAACTTCTAAATATTCAACTTTATCGTTTAAAACTTGGTTAGATTTATAAGTTTCTTCTAATTCTTTAGTTTTTGCAAACAACTCTTCTTCTAGTTGATTGATGCTTTGTTTAAGCTTAATATATTTATCTTTTTCTCTTTCATCAACAACCTTTTTAGCCTCGTCGTATACTTTTGTGTTATATGTTTCAAACTCGCTCTTCATAGCATCTTCCAATGCTTTTCTACTTTGAGCAATAAACTTATCGACTGTATCAAGTTCTTCATTGTAGCTATCGATAACTTTTTTGTGTCTTTCTGTTGCAGCATCAAAGTCACGTTCCAAGTTACGTTGACGGTCTAATTCTTGTTGTTGTTGTTTCTTTAAGTAGTTAGCAGCAATTGTTGAAGTTGCTTCTTCTAATTGTGCTTTAAAGTTTGCAAATGTTTCTTTACTAACTTGCATTTGGCGGTTATATTCTTTCGTGATTTCACGATAGTTCATATCTTCTTGAGTGATATCAGCGTTTATTTGAGCAATATCTTGTGTATATTTTTTTCTTTCAGCTATGTAGTTTTCAGCTTCTTGCATTGCTCTTTCCAAAACCAATGAACAAGCAATTCCTTGATCATCAAAGTTGAATTTATCGTGTTCAACATTTTTAAGTCTTGCTCTTTCCAACTCTCTTTGTTCTTCTTCAGCTCTCTTTTGAAGATAAGCATAAAGAATTGGAATACCTTTCTTAATTTCATTTTTGTCAAATAAAACTTCATAATCAACATATTCAGGCAAAGTTGAAGTTGCTTTGTCAATATTTAATTCAAAATATTGATAATTTTGGAATAAATCACTAACAATTGCACTATGTCTTAACTTTAGGAATATCTGTGTGAAATAATTTAGTAATAAAATTATAACCGGAGTTAATATAATTTCTCTTATAGCTAAAGCAATATCTGTTTCTACAGGACAGAAATAACAGTTCAACACCAAAGCACACAAACTGAAAATCCACGCCAAAATGCCCATAACTTTAACATCACGAGTGTATGTACTATTTCTAATTGGATTTGAAACACAATTTTCAAAAGACATATATGTGCTTGCTTTGTTTTCACGATATAAAACGAATTGTTGCCAATGTTTTCTTAATTGTTTTGGAACAACATTTGATTTCATTCTTTCGTTGAAAGCAACCAAATTATCATCATTTATGTACGGATTATCAATAAAATAAGAGTTTAGTTTATCTATTGCCTTTATTAGTCTAGCCTCATAAGAATGAGATGTGAAAAAAATAACTCCTAGGATTGTAACCAAAAATAAACCTACTAAAATAATGAAAACATGATTGTAAGTTAAATAGTTGGCCAAAGATCTAAAGAATTTGTCCACATGTTTAAAAATTTCAACCATAAATACCCCTTTAAATTTCAAAAAATATACTTTTTGACATTTATCTACAATGTTATTATAACACAAAGAAATATTAAATACTAATAATTTTATAATATTTTTTTAATTTTTTTGAATTTTTTTATATTTTTTCACCCATATTTTATCGCCTAATTTATAGGTATAATATAAAATTAGCCAAAATTGATATTAATTTTTCAAAATTCATTATTTATTTTCATTAAAAGAGTGACGTAAACAACATAAAAATATTGACAATAAAATTAATTAAAGATAATATTATTTAAAGGAGAAGTTATGTTTTATTCATATATGCTTTATTATGTTTTGGGTTTTGTTATGATTCCAGGAATTATTATGGGAATTGTTGCTCAACTAAAAGTTACATCAACTTTTAATAAATATAATGAAATTTCTTCAGCAAGGGGACGTTCTGCTAAAGATGTTGCAAGATTAATGCTAAATGGTGCAGGTTATCACGAAACAAAAATTCAAATAATTAATGGGGAGTTAACTGACAATTATAATCCAACAACAGACACTGTTTCTTTATCATCTTCTGTTGCCAATAATAGTTCTGTTGCAGCCATAGGTGTTGCAGCACATGAAATTGGTCACGTTTTTCAACACAAACAAAAATATGCTCCAGTTAAAATTCGTGGAGCTTTAATTAAAGTTTCAAACTTTACTGGTTATTTTATGTGGCCTCTTATTATAATTGGATTAATTCTTGAATTTGTTTATTACACAACTTTTGCAGATATCTTAATTTATATAGGAATTGGCGTTTATGCTTTAAATATTTTAATATGCCTAATCACTCTTCCTGTTGAACTAAACGCAAGCAAAAGAGCTTATAAAATGTTAGTATCAACAAGTGAATTAGATGAAGAAGAAGCAAAATCGGCAAAAAAAGTTCTTAATGCAGCAGCTTTTACATACGTTGCAGCATTGATTACTTCAATTTTATCTTTATTAAGATTAGTCTTATATATAGTAGCAATTAGAGGAAATAGAGATTAAGTTAAAATTCTTTCTGCCCTTATTTTATTAAATTTGGTCATAACTTCATAAGGGCTAGTTTCTAAGTAATCTGCATAAACACTTAATGGGTTGAATTTGTTTAGAATATAAATTTCAACTCCTTTTTTTATATCTAAATTAGTTATATCCAAAATAAAGCAATCCATTGATATATTTAAAACTTCACACTTTGTGTTGTTAATATTGAGATTTAACCCTATTAACTTCAAATCAAAACCATCTGCATAACCAATTGGAACTATTCCTATTTTCATATTTTTATTGGCAACACAACGATAATCATAACCTATTAGTTCACCGGCTTTAACATTTTGAATTTGAACAATTTCACTTTTGATTTCAACCACTGGTAAAAAATTACAATCACTCCGATTATATAAACTAAACCCAATCCTGACCATTTCCAATGAATGATTATATTTTTCATTAACAAAACTATTGTCTACGTGAACTATTGGACTTAAACCAAACTTATCGATTAATATTAAAAACTTATTAAAAGTTTTCATTTGAACATTAACAAATTCATCTGTTGTTGCAAAGTGGGTAAAAACACCTTCTAAAATTAACTTACTTCTAATAATTAAAGTTAATGCTTTTTTAAAATTTTTAATATCTTTAAAACCATATCTATTCATTCCTGAATTTACTTTTAAATGAATTTTAATTGGCTTGTTTAACGAAATCAAATATTTTAAATCTTCCATACTAGAACAAGAATAACTAAAATCTGTATCAATATTCTCTCTTTCAATTGCCCCAAATATTAAAATTGGTTTTTTAGAGTATTTCTTAATTCTTTTGGCCTCAAAAAAACAAGCCACTCCAAAAAAATCCACATAATCATTTAAAACTTTTACAGTTTCAATGTCACCAACACCATAAGCATTTGCCTTTACCATTGCACAAACTTTTGATTTAGGATTTTCTTTTT
>JBGVFL010000029.1:0-6248 GCA_045120995.1 Candidatus Onthoplasma sp.
ATGTTAAAGATGTAACAGTTGCTAGCGGATTGTATGTTTATCCAATGCAAAGTGGTGGAGAAGATATAGTTGGTGCTTTTATTGGAGATGTTCAAGGAAGTTATGCCCAAATTTCAAACTGTGTTTTAGCAGGAACATATCCAAGCTATTTTGATGACTATGCAAATGGGAATTGGGTAAGTGGGGATACTGTCAACTCATCTGCAACCAATGTGCATTTATCAAAATTAAGCGATTACACAGGTGAATTATCTTCAATAAGCGGAACTTGCGGAACAAGCGGAACAACTTGGTTTTATAACTCTAATTATAACGATGGTTATCCGCTTCTAAGGTCTTTTATGAGTTGGAAAACTGTTAATATAGGAGTTAATGACACGTCGTTAGGGTCTGTTAGCCCGTCAACACTTTCAATTCCATCTGATGTTTACACAACGTATTCTTCAACATCATCAATAATCAGTATTTTCGGACAAAAAGTAACAGCAACGGCAAAAAGTGGAGTAGCATTTGATAGTTGGACTTGTAATAGTGCAACTTCTTATACTGCTAACTTTAAGGCGTCAACATATAAAATAAGTTTTTCTTGTCCAACAGGAGCTAAAAAATCTACGGGTAATATTACTTTTGGAACTGTATATGAAGTGAAAGCTGGAACAGCATCGAAATTTGATTATAACTATGTGCCTTATGATAAAGGTCTATGGTATCTAAAAAGCGTTTCCTATTCGTTTGAAGATGTAAATGGGACGAAATATAATATAACATATGTGCCATCAGGAAGCAGATACTATATTGATATACCAGGAATATATATGCTAACAAAAATTGAAAAGGACATTTTAGGAATTGATGTTTATGTGTATATAAAGGAATATGACACAAATTTCGCATAACATTCAAAAAAAGCAACGTAATTTTAGTTGCTTTTTTTTGTGGTATTTTGTAGACTTATATGTGGTAGGAAAAAGATTTTACCACATTGTGTAAAACATAAATTAAAAGGAGAGTTATGAAAAAATACGTTTACTTATTTAGTGAAGGTAATGCAAGCATGAGAGAATTGCTTGGTGGTAAAGGTGCAAACCTTGCTGAAATGACTAAAATTGGTCTTCCAGTTCCTCAAGGATTCACAATCTCAACAGAAGCTTGTACTCAGTACTATGAAGACGGCAAACAAATCAATCCTAGCATTCAAGCCGAAATCATGGAAAACATTGAAAAAATGGAAAAAATCACAGGAAAGAAATTTGGAGATAAAGAAAACCCTCTTCTAGTTTCAGTTCGTTCAGGAGCTAGAGCTTCAATGCCGGGTATGATGGACACAATCCTTAACCTTGGTCTTAATGAAGAAGTTGTTGAAACTTTATCAAGAAAGAGTAATAATCCTCGTTGGGCTTGGGACTGCTACAGAAGATTTATTCAAATGTTCAGTGATGTTGTTATGGAAGTTGGTAAGAAATACTTTGAAAAACTTATTGACCAACTTAAAGAAGAAAAGGGTGTTACAAATGACCTTGACTTAACAGCAGAAGATTTGAAAACTCTTGCTATGCAATTCAAAGCAGAATACAAAAAACAATTGGGAACAGATTTCCCAAGTGATCCTAAAGAACAATTGTTTGAAGCTGTTAAAGCAGTTTTCCGTTCTTGGGATAATCCTCGTGCAAATATTTATCGTAGAGATCACGATATTCCTTATTCTTGGGGAACAGCAGTTAATGTTCAAATGATGGCTTTCGGTAATATGGGCGAAACAAGTGGAACTGGTGTTGCATTCACTCGTAACCCAGCAACAGGTGAAAAAGGTTTAATGGGTGAATTCTTAATGAACGCACAAGGTGAAGACGTTGTTGCGGGCGTTAGAACTCCAATGCCAATTGCAAAAATGGCTGAAGTTATGCCAGAATGTTACACACAATTCCTTCAAATTTGTGAAACTCTTGAAAATCACTACCGTGATATGCAAGATATGGAATTCACAATTGAAGATAAAAAATTATATATGCTTCAAACTCGTAACGGAAAGAGAACAGCAGCTGCTGCAATCAAAATTGCTTGCGATTTAATTGATGAAGGTATGATTACAGAAAAAGAAGCATTAATGCAAATTGATGCTAAAACTCTTGATATGTTATTACACCCAACATTTGATGCTCAAGCTCTTAAAGAAGCAGATAAAACAAAAGTTGTTGGAACTGGTATTGCAGCTTCTCCAGGTGCTGCTGCAGGACACATTGTGTTTACAGCTGAAGATGCTGTTGAACATGGAAAGAAAGGTGAAAAAGTTGTTTTAGTTCGTTTAGAAACAAGCCCAGAAGATATTGAAGGTATGAAATACTCTCAAGGTATCTTAACTGTTCGTGGTGGTCAAACATCTCACGCTGCCGTTGTTGCTCGTGGAATGGGAACTTGTTGTGTTTCTGGTTGTGGCGACATTAAAATGGATGAAGAAAACAAATGCTTCACACTTGCTGGTAAAGTTTACCGTGAAGGAGATGAATTATCTCTTGATGGTTCAACAGGTAAAATCTATGATGGAATGATTAAAACAGTTCCAGCTGATCCAAATAGCGGTTACTTTGGAAGAATTATGCAATTAGCAGATAAATATAAAGCTCTTGGCGTTAGAACTAATGCTGACACTCCAGCTGACGCTCGCCGTGCTGCTGAATTGGGCGCTCAAGGAATTGGTTTAACTAGAACAGAACATATGTTCTTTGATCCAGATAGAATTGGGGCATTCCGTGAAATGATTTGTGCTGACACGGTTGAAGAAAGAGTAGTAGCTCTTAACAAAATTGAACCAATGCAACAAAAAGACTTTGAAGGTTTAATGGAAGCTCTTAAAGGTCAACCAGTAACTATTCGTTTCTTAGACCCACCTCTTCACGAATTCGTTCCACAAAATGAAGAAGATATTAAAGCTTTAGCTGATGCTCAAGGTAAAACAGTTGCTCAAATTAAGCAAATTATTAATGACCTTCACGAATTTAACCCAATGATGGGTCACCGTGGTTGTCGTTTAACAGTAACTTATCCTGAAATTGCAGTAATGCAAACAAGAGCTGTTATTAAGGCTGCAATCGCAGTTAAAAATCGTCACCCAGAATGGAATGTTAAACCAGAAATTATGATTCCATTAGTTGGTGAAATTAAAGAATTTAGATTTGTTAAGAAATTAGTTGTTGAAACAGCAAATGAAGTTATCAAGAATGCAAATTCTAACTTAACTTATGAAGTTGGAACAATGATTGAAATTCCAAGAGCTTGTTTAACAGCTGATGAAATTGCTAAAGAAGCAGATTTCTTCTGTTTTGGAACAAATGACTTAACTCAAATGACATTCGGCTTCAGCCGTGATGATGCTGGTAAATTCTTGCCTTCATATTATTCAAATAAAATTTATGAAAGCGATCCATTTGCTCGTCTTGATACAACCGGTGTTGGTAAACTTATGGAAATGTCATTAAAACTTGGACGTCCAGAAAATGCTCACCTACATGCTGGTATTTGTGGAGAACACGGTGGAGATCCATCTTCAATCGAATTCTGCCACAAGATTGGTCTTGACTATGTTTCTTGTTCACCATTCCGCGTTCCAATTGCAAGACTTGCAGCAGCTCAAGCAAACATTAAAAATCCACGTCAATAATTAGGAGCGAAAAATGTATAAAGTTGTCTTTATTGAACATAGGCACGGAGGATATGATATTCAGTGTGGTAAAATTGATAAGTTGGCACAAACTATTCAACAAGAAGCAGAACATGGCTATGAACTTTTAACAATGACTACTTGTCCATATCTTGTTGATTCTGGTAGGGTTGGATTTGTGCTAGTTTTCAAACAAATTAAATAATCACTAAAGAGAAAATAACGACAAAACAGTTCGTTTAACAGGGGTTTTCTTATAATCAAAAGCGAGAAATTATTCTCGCTTTTTTGTTTAAAATTAATAAAAAAATAAAGCAAAAATGTATTAAATATTATTAAAAATTACAATTTATTATATTTTTTTACAAAATAATCAAAAAAATGAATTTTTATTTGACATAAAATCACCATTTTATTAAACTAAAATTAATATCAAATTTTGATATAAAACAAAAGGAGGGTTAGATGAAGGGTTTATCGATTACCGGACTTGTTTTAGGCATTGTTTCATTGGTAATTGGTTGGTTCGGAGTTTTGTCTTTTGTTGCTCTTCCATTAGCAATTGTTGGATTAGTTCTTGCAATTCTTGCTGGAAAGAAATACAAAGCAGCTGGACAAAAATCTGGCCTTGCAACTGCTGCTTTAGTTGTTAGTATTATTGCAGTTTCAGTTTGTGCAATCACATTCATTTCTTGTGGATTGTGTGTAGCATGTGCTGCTACTTCAGCAGTTTAATAAATCAACCAAAACGAAACATCTAAACAAAGAGCCGTATTTTAATACGGCTTTTTAATTGGATGTTAATCCTTCTATTAAATAAAAATGAAAACTTCAATTGAATTTTTAGGTAAAACAATTCATTTATATGGTGTTTTATGTACACTAGGAATAATTGCATCTATAGTAGTATTATGCATTTTTGCAAAAAAACAAAAATTTGAATTTTTTGATTTATCGTTGGTAATTCTTATAACTTTACTATCTGCTCTTATTGGCTCAAAATTAACATTTTTACTTGTGTCAATGGAAACAGTTATAGAAATATTTAAATCATATCCGTTTTTCGATGCTTTAATTAGTGTTTTACAAGGTGGATTTGTTTTCTATGGTGGTTTAATTGGTGGAGCAGTGGGGCTATTGATTATGACCAAAGTTAGAAAAGAAAACTTTTTTAAATATTCAAATTTATTTGCATTAGTTCTTCCTCTTGGTCACGCTTTTGGGCGAATTGGCTGTTTTATAAGCGGTTGTTGTTATGGAATGGAATACGATGGTTGGTTGAGTTATGCATATTCAACATCATTAGATGGAGCAACACCAATAGGAGTTCCTCTTTTGCCTATTCAATTAATTGAAGCGGTGAGTTTATTTATTTTATTTATCGCTTTATTAATTATTTACATTAAATGTCAGAAAAAGAGAAATCTAGTCACTTGGTTATATGCTGTATGCTATGCTGTGATAAGATTTATTTTAGAGTTCTTTAGAGGAGATGCAGAACGCGGATTATTTTTAGGGCTATCTACATCTCAATGGATTAGTATATTGATTATCGCATTTGTTTTAACTTATGCTTTGATTACATTTATTAAAAATAAGAAAGTCAAAACAGAAAAAAGCGAGTAGTA
This sequence comes from Candidatus Onthoplasma sp., assembly GCA_045120995.1. Lineage (GTDB taxonomy): Bacteria > Bacillota > Clostridia > Christensenellales > UBA1242 > Onthoplasma. Next base: position 5,284 of record JBGVFL010000029.1, read on the forward strand.
CCTCGCTTTTCTTATATTAATTTGACATTCGTCACAATATTATAAAATTTGTGAAAGATAAAAGGTAGAAAAATTAATTTAAATAATTATATTTTTTCTATTTATAATGAGGAGAAATTATGAATATAGCAATAAAAATTCTAAGCGTCATTGGAACAATTTGGTCGTTTTTAAAAATATATAAAACAATTTTAGTAGTTGGTGGTTTTTTTAAAACAAAAAAATTTCCACAAACAGACAAAAGATATACATATGGAATATGTGTTGCTGCCAGAAACGAACAAAATGTTATTAAGAATTTGTTAGAAAGTATTAATAACCAGGATTATCCTTTGGATAAAATTAAAGTTTTTATTGTGGCTCATAATTGTACTGACCAAACTGCGGATATTGCTAGAAAATATGCTCAAGAGATGGGGTCTGGGGCAGAAATTTGTGTTTATGAACATAATAATTCAAACGAAAGAACGAAAGGTTTTGCATTAAAATATTTATTTAACAAAATTAAAGAAGATTATACAATTGAATGTTGTGATGGATATCTTATTTTTGATGCAGACAATGTTTTAAATCAAGACTATATGACTAGAATGAACGAAGCTTTTGCTAGCGGAAAGAAAGTTGTAACATCATTTAGGAACTCAAAAAACTTCTTCCAAAACTGGATTTCATTTCAATATGGTGTTCACTGGATGAAAACTTGTTTGACTGAAAACAGAGGAAAGAGCTGGATGAACAAATTTTCTTGTAGAATTCAAGGAACAGGATTTTTGTTTGCGAACGAAATAGTTAAAGATGGTTGGAACTATACATCACTTACAGAAGATAGGGCTCTTTGCACAGATTTGGTTGTAAAAAATTATGAGATAAGTTATTGTGATGATGCAATTTTCTTTGATGAACAGCCATATAAACTTAAAGTTGCTTTGCGTCAAAGATTGCGCTGGAGTAAAGGGCATTTACAG
>JBGVFL010000030.1:0-21558 GCA_045120995.1 Candidatus Onthoplasma sp.
TTATATTCAGTAATATCAATTGAATTTGTATCACTTTCTAATTTAGTTCCATTAATATCGATTTGATAACTTTCAACATCAGCTATTTCATTCCATGTTAAGATTCCGTCTACAGTTTTTATTGAAGAGCCATCAACAGAATTTAATCTTGTTGCGTTTATCTCATCACAATAATTACTATTTAAAATACTGTCTTTACCTTTTGTGTATGCAGAAATTGTGTATTCAATTCCGCTTTGAATTTGATATCCATTTATTTTTTCATTTGTAAATTCGTAGTAGTGATATTGATATTCACCATCAATTACAACTTTGTTTAAATCGCTTACAGTAACATTTAGAACAATAGGTTCCAAATATCCATCATTGAATGTTATTTTAAGAATTGAATTAGTGTGATTTTTATCATCTAAAACCTTCCATTTTAAAATACCATCTTCTATTCTTAAGTCCTCAATTCCTTGAGACTTTTTAAATGTATACACAACATCTTCTGAATCTTCCTTAGCATAAGTTCCATTTAAAATATAGTTATCAACACCAATTGCTTTGATTTTGATTTTATATTCAAAACCTGCTTCTATTGGAAGAACTGTATCTTCAAATAGGAATTGTGAAGGCATTGTATATTTTACTTTATGATTTACATCATCAAACTGAGCTTCTTTAGTTGATCTATCAATTGTGTAAATATGAGGATTATTTTCACTATCATATAATGTAACTTCATAATTATCACCATATATAATGTAACTATCCCTAGCAATCATACTTTGGTTGAATTCTAGAACACCCTCGTTTGCTGTGAATGTAACATCTGATAATTTATAGAAAGTGTATGATGTGTCTGGAGTTTTTGCATTGAGTAAATAGTGAATAGAATCATTATCATCTTCAGCTCCAAGCCCAGCCAATGTCATAATTGTCACTTTATATGTTTTAGCATCAATATAATTTGATAAATCAAGGAACATTCTGTCTTGATATTGTGGGTTCTTTTTAAGAAGAACATAAGTTGCATCAAGATATTTTGAGTCGTGTTTTGCTGCAACTTTCTTTGCTTTTTCTTCGTTTGTTGTATATAAGTAGAATACTTTATCTTCACCTTCTGTATTAAATGGCGTTACAACAAGCTTATAAACAGGCTCATCTAAAACAACACCATCTTCAACCGGTTGCAAGTCGGCAAACTCAACAATTCCTTCTCTTGTTGTTAAATCATTTAATCCATATCTAATAAATGTTCTTAATTTGCTAAGTCCAGCATTTAAATGACCAACTGTAACAGTTTCAACATCAACAATCTCAAATGAATCTCCACCTAACATTGTTAATGTTATAACAAATGAACCACCATTAGTAAGATCCATTGATGTTTCGCTTGTTGACACCCAAGTGCTAACGCCATTGGTAGTTTCTTGAATTGTTTCATAGTAAGAGATATTATCGTTATCTTTTAAATTAATTTTATTTTCAAAATAAACGTTGAAATAAATAATTTCAGATCCAGTGTTGTATTTCACAACAGCATATAAACCATTATCTCTTTCTAAAATTTTATAATCACCGATAATTCCATTTTCTTCGTCTTCTTTAACAAAATTCACATCGTTATTAACAGCATGAATAAAGCTATAATAATCTACTGCAAATATATTTGTTGATTGAGACTGTTTTGCTACATTTATTTTATAAATTACTGTGTAGTGCCAGAATTCTTTTTCAACAGCAACACCATTGAAAACATAATTTAAATCCACCAAACTTGTATAACTAGAAGGTGTGATTGTGGCATAATTTTCATTTGGCATAAATTGGAATTCACCATATTTAACCTCAACCAAATTTGCGTTCATCTTAGTAGCCGTTAAACTAGAAACGTTAACTGCTTTTGAAGAAGAAATTGTTCCTAAGCCGGTTGAACTTGAATTTCCAATTAATTTAATATTAATTGTATAGTCTCTACCATCATATAGTCTTAAAATTTCTTTATCCAAATCAACAGCAAACATAAATTTATCATTTATTGTGTTATGATCTGTGAAGTTTTCCCAAGTTGAGACTCCTAAACCAGACAAGTTAGTTGCTTCAGCTAAATTTTCATATTTAATTTCGTGAACAGTAGTAGAATCTTGACCTTGATCCACAAATTCAATAACTGCAGTTACAAAATATTTATTTGCTGAAATAATTAATTGTCCATCTTCTATATGAGCATCTGTTGCTTCAGGTAAACGGTACAAATAAACTGGCTTGCTTGGTTCACCGCTTAAAACATTTTCGTTAACGCTTAGAGCTGTTACAACAACCTTTAACACTCCACTGAAACCAACTAAAGCGCTGTTTGTAAAGTCATATGTGCTTGTTGTTAATTCTTCAACAATAAGAGCTTCTGCTTCTCCATCTTTATAAACTTCTAATTTGTATTTATTAGCTCTTGATTGAGTGCTCCATTCAATTGTTCCATTAACAACATTAATTGTTGTTTGATCCAATATTTCAAATTCGTGAGCTTCGGAATATAAAGAATAGCAGAAATTATATTCCGTGTCTGTTGATGTTGGCATAGTTCTAACTGAAACCTTATAATAACCAGCCTTAAATTCAATTTCAGGAATTCCATCACCATTATCATCATAACCGAATGGGAATTTTATTTTTTCATCACTTAAAATATCATCGTATGATCGATATTCACCTGTTTCTTCTTTGTAATATTTTAAATTTTTATCATAAGAATAGTATGTATTAGTTGTATCTCCAACTGTGTGTTCAATTTTGAAGTCATAACCAACAGGAACATTATTACCACTTAATACATTCTTATCGCTAGGCGTCCAAGTTATAAATTCAACTTTTGTGTTTTCATCAGTGGTTTTTCTAACCGCTGTTGGAGCAAATAGCGCATATGCTGTTAAATCAACCCACGGACTATTTAAACTAAATGATGTTAAATCTTCTTTAAAATATTTAACTCTAAATCTAAATGAGAAAGATTCTGCTAATAAAGTATCTGTATTATAAGATAAGACAACTTGAGGCGAAACAATTAACTGCCTTGTAGTTACATCTAGTGAAATATTAGCATCTTGAGCGCTTATATCAATTGATACTGAATTTCCTAGAGAATCTTTAATTTCAGGAATAAGTCGTACATGTTCAGATAAGAACAATGTGATAGTTTCTGTTGGGAATGTTAAATAGAATTGTCCATTTTTAACTTCAACAACAAGGCTAGACATTGGCTCAACCATAATAGCGTCACTATAGATTGAATTTGTGAAACCACCGTCTCTTGAAATTGCTTTTATAACAATTTCCATTTTTGGAGCTGTTGGAGCAAAGGTGAAACTATTTGTTTGAATTAAGCCAGTATTATATTTAGTATAAGTAGCTCCATCTTTCACATAGATTTCATAACCAATAGCATTTTCTACAGCTTCAAACTTTAATTCACTTTCAGAAACACAAATGTTTGTTGGTGCTAGAATTTTTTCAAATTCTTGTTTGTTTGATTTATCAGAATTAAACACCGCAATAGCATCATCTGCTGAAACTTTAACAAAAACATCAACACTAAACTTACCTTGCAATTCTTCAAATTTGTCAAGTTCTATAGAGATTACTGTTTCCCCTGCTGGATCTGCATATTCTCTTGTTAAAATCACGCTTCCAGATTCATCATAGAAGTTAACAACATATCTCTTGTTATATTCAGTTTCGTATGTATTAAATTCAACAACAGCAGAATTTGCATCAGCGCCATTATCTTTCGTTGTGTTTAATTGAACGCTATCTGTTTTTTGAATTTCAATTTCATTTCCTTTCTTAGAAATTTCCAAGTTTGTTGCGCTTGTATTAATATTTAGTGTAACAACACTAATAGTATTAACCTTTTGCAATGCAGCGGCAGGCGCAGTGTAAATATAATTATAACTAAACGATAAGCAACCATCACCAAGAGTAACAACATCTTCACTAAGTGTTAATAAATGGTTATTATTTATTAATAAACCATAATTAGTATAATTATAATCATTTCTTGGGTGTATAATTTTAATTTCTTGACCATCTCTTTGTATCGTTGCAGAAGGTAAAGTGTTAACAGTTACAGTTTCACTTTCTCCACTATTCAAATATGAATCAGAACCATCTAAATTTAATGTATATCTAACGGTTACAGTGAAGTTAGATTCAAATAGGCTGTTTAAAACATCAAATTTATTATCCAACAAGTCAACAACATATTCTCCATTAGCAAAACTCATTGGCAACTCAAATTCACCATCATTTGCAACAAGTTTTGATCCATTACTTACAAATGTTAGAGCGCTAGCTTCACCTTTGTTTACTTCTAAAACCAAACCATATTGTTGAACATGAGATTGAGGAGCAATTATAAGTTTATTTTTATCATTAACATTGAATGATGTTTCACTTGTTATTACAGTAAATTCAATATGCTGTGTTTCAGTAAACTCACTATTAATATATTCATTTTCGCCATTAGGATATAAGAACTTAACTCTCACATCAAAGCCATTTTCCATTTCCGTTTCAAAAAGAGGTTTAAATTCTTTAATTATTTCAAGAGTGTAAGCATCGTTAGCGAAAGTATATTTAAATTCTTTATCACCATTTGTTAAAACATCTGTAGAACCCTCTTTTGGCTCAAATGTTTCAGTTGAACCTTCAAAGATAAATTCAACCACTAATTCATATTGTCCATACTTATCGTTTGGAACAACTTCAATATTATTAAAATCATTAATAGAAATTGATGCGTTGTTTGATATTTTAGTTAAACTTAATGTTGATGAATGTGAATCTAAGTAGAACACACCATCATTTTCTGTTTCAGCAATTGCTGTTAATGTTAGTTCAACACTATTTTCAAACACTCTTGAAGGTGAATACTCTTCAACAACACCATCAACTTCAAATTTATATTCTTTAACAGCATTAACATCGTTTAAATCTTCAATTAATGTTTGCCCTGTTACATTACTATAAACCAATGTTGGGGTTAATAGTCTGGCAATTTGAATTGTTGCACCAATAACTGAGTCTAAATATCTTGAACCATCACCCTTAGACTGAACAATGTATTTAATCATTCCTTCATTCAAGTTAAATTCATATTCATTTGTGTTTACTTCGGCTTCAAATGTTATTGCAGGCTCTTCTTCACCATCAGTTTCTTCTTCGTTTACTGGTTCAACCTCATCACCTTCTTCTGGTTCTGTTTCTTCAACCGGTATTTCAACATTGTAGATGTAATAGCCTAAAGAATTTTCATTGCCTTGAATATTTAAGATTGTTTCTGTTGTGCTTTTAAGTGTTAAAACCGGAACATCTAAAACAGTAAAATCTAAAGTTTCACAAGCAACAACTTCTCCATTATCTCTAACTGAGAATGTTGTTGACCCGTTACCTTTAATATAAATTTTTGCAACATAATCGCCCGCTTCCAAATAGTTTTCAGCTTCAACATCTACTGAGTTTAATGTGTGACCATAAATATTTTCATCTTCAACAGTATATTTTTCATTGCCATCTTTCAAGATTTCCATAACAATGTTAACATCTTCAACATCATTACTGTTTTCAAATTTAATTGCACCATCTTCAATTCTAAAGTTTGTTGTTGGAGCAAGTTGTGTGAAACTAATTTCAAAAGGATCACTTAAAATGCTATCTTCTGCACCCTTGCGAGTTAAAACAATTGTTCTTTCACCAGATTCAAATTCAAACGATGATAGATCTAGTTCTCCATTATTTGAAATTGTTGTGTTATCTACACTATTTTCAAATTCAACATAACAAATTGAATCTGCTAAATCTGAAACCTTTAAAACATAATCTTCAATCACCGCTGTAACAGCTGAGTATTTAGTAAATGTCTTGCTTGCTTCGTCTGATGAAATGTAATACACACCATTTTCATCTTTAAATCCACCAACAGCCTGAACTTTTAACTGATATTCTCCAGCAGCATTATTGCGAAGAGAAATTGAGTTTTGAGCCATTGAAGACTTCAACTCAAAATCTTCACCTGTAAGTGTGAACGCATAAGCTTGAGCCTTACTATCTAGATTCCAAACAACATCGTAATCAACACAAGTGATTGTTGGATCTTCAAGTTTTTTAATTTTTATTGGGTTAGTCTTTGTTGTTTTACCAACATTTTTTGAAAAGTCATTAAGAATAGGGTCTATTAAAACCGTATGTTCTTCATAGTCATTAAACAAAGTTTCAAATTCGTCTAAAGTTGTTAAATCAAAATAGTTGTTATTAGTGAAATCAACCTCTTCACCATCAATATAAATTGAATAACCTTGAGCATAAGCAATGTTTTGCCAAGACAACGTTGTTTGATTAACACTAACAATTGGAGCATCTAAAACATAAAGATTTTCACTCACCCTAGCAGAATTACAATATTTTACATTTGTACCGTAATTACCTTTAATTTCATCTCCAACAACTGTTTCAATATGGATTTGAGTGCTAACACCTGTATATGATTCATTTAATTGATCTAAATCAAAACTTGTTGAGCTTGAATTTTCAGCCACAAGCCTATCGCCAATATGAATATTAACATTTAATGAAGCAAATTCTTTTTCAAATGTCAACACCCCATTCTTTATTTCAACATTCTTAACAGCCCCAGCTTGATAGAATTGATAAACTGGAGTTGAATAAGGTGAGTCTTCTAGCGCCATTGTATATGTTGGACTATTAGCCTTAACATCAACGCTCATCAAAGTGTTATACACATCTCCCGAATAATCTGACAATGAAAATCTATCGCTGTTTCCCAATTCAAATTCTTGATTATTAATTCTCAATGTATATGAAGTTGCGAAAGCCACTTTTTCAAAAGTTATGATTTGTTCATTCTCTAATAAGCGAATATTCCTTGGAGCTCCCAATGTTGTTTTTGAACCTTTAACAATAACCGTTATCAAATCTTCTTTCAATTTATTATCATCGGAAACAACCTTAACTTGCGCATCACCTTCAGCAACCGCAACAATTGAATTGTTTACAATTTTAACCACATCGCGATCAAAACTTGTTAAAGAATATTTCTTGTTTGATGCATCGCCCGGCTTAATTGAAACATAATCTTCCATTTCCAATGTTTCACCAACAAACAGAACAATTTGTTCCCCCTCGTTGAAATTGAAAAAAATATCACTGACAGGTTTTGATTTTTTACAACCAACTACCAAGCATGATAAAATTGCAACTAATACAAATAATCCAATTTTTATTTTTTTACTTTGTGACATACTAACCCCTTTTATGCCTTAATTTAATTAATTATATTTTAACACATAATTCTTTTTTTATCAAATAATTATCACAAAATTTTACAATTTATATTATAAATATATAAAAATAATTTCGAATTAAAAATCACCAAATAAAAGCATAAAATTTTTATAAAAAAATAAAAAATTGTTGTTTTTTTAATTATTTTTATAATATTTTTGTTGTTTTTGATATTTTTTTCATAAAAAACATTTCTTTTCAATGAAAAATAATTCTAAAAATAACATGTCTTTTATAAAATAGTTTATGAGATATTCAGACTTCCCAATACTTTCAAATGAAGAATATGCTCATATAAACGAGCAATTTTCACGCTTCGCAACATTCGGAAGATATGAAGCGTTGGAGGTTTTGTGTTCAAAAATTCAACATACAATCAACTATAACATAGATGTTTTGTCAAACTTTAATAAAAAAACAACACAGGAAATTAAATCAGCATCTTCAATCTTGAGCAAAATATTAAATAGTTTAACCTGCCAATTTAATATACACTTAAAACAAGAGCCAAACATAACCAAGTTTAATTTGTTTTCTTTTTCAAAAAACATCAACTCAATTTTAACGCTTTTAGTTAAATGGCTTGAAAATGAAGAAAAAGAATATTATAAAACAATTTGCAAAAATTGTATTTACGAAATATTAAACGCTCAAAAAAACATTTTTTCAGTTTTAGAAAACAGTTCGGTAAATTTTCATAAATACATGTAATTTATTTAATTTTTTATTGATTTTTTAATAAAAATTAGAAAAAATAATATTTTTTTGAAAATTTTTAATATTTTTTTGAGAAAATTATTTAATACCACAACAAAAAAAGACCTGTTTGGTCTTTTTTAATTTCCGAATTGACTATTAAATAATTTATGATAAAAACCTTGTTTCTCAAGAAGTTCCTTATGAGTTCCCTGTTCAACAATATTACCCTTATTCATAACCAAGATCACGTCGGCATTTTCAATTGTTGACAATCTGTGAGCAACAATAAAACAAGTCCTACCTTCCATCATAACATTTAGTGCCTCTTGAATCTTCGCTTCAGTTCTTGTATCAATATTACTTGTTGCCTCATCTAAAATCATCATAGGTGGCTTTAGGAGCATAATTCTAGCTATACAAAGCAACTGCTTTTGACCTGCACTAATATTATCTCCTCTTTCTGTTATTATAGTATCATAACCATTTGGTAGATTCTCAATAAATGCGTGCGCATTTGCAAGTTTACAAGCCTCAATAATTTCATCCATACTTGCATCAGGTTTTCCATATGCAACATTATCTTTCACACTTGCATTATATAGCCAGCTTTCTTGCAAAACCATTCCATAAAATTGCCTAAACGATTTTCTCTTAACCTTTCTGATATCCTTTCCACTTACTTTTATGCTTCCATCGTTAATATCATAAAATCTCATTAAAAGATTAATAATCGTACTTTTACCACACCCAGTAGGCCCAACAATTGCAATTCTTTGCCCTTGTTTAACCTCTAAGTTTAAATTTTCAATCAACTTAAATGCAGGTTCATAACTAAACTTCACATTCTTCAAACTCACTTCACCATTACACTTACGAAGATTAATAAGATGAGAATCATCAATTTCATTTTCTTCTTCTAAAAGACTAAACACCCTATTTGCGCTAGCAATGGCAATATGCAAGTCAGCAAATATGCTTGTTATATCATTGAATGGTTTTGTAAAGTTATCCGTAAAACTTAAAAAGCTTGATATTTTACCAATTCTAATTCTTCCTTTAATTGCAAAAATTGAACCAACAGCCGCCACAACAGTATACAACAATCCATTAATCAATCTCGATGTTGGGTGAGCCAAGCTAGCATAAAACATTGATTTTTCACTTGCCTTATACAGTTCTTTGTTTATTTTATCAAAATTCTCTGTAATAGATTCTTCATTATTAAATGCTTTAACAATTTTCATATTGGTTATCATTTCTTCACTATAACCACTAACACCGCCCTGAGTATTCACCCTAAGTTCATACATTTTTTTACTTCGTTTTGTTATATTGTATGCAACAATCAATGATATAGGCGCAATACAAACAACAATCAATGCCAAACTCCAATCCAGAGCAAGCATCATAATCAACACGGTAACAAGTTGAAATATTCCACACACAATAGACTTGAAACCCTCAAGAAAACCATCGGTTATATTTTCAACATCACTTACCATTGTGTTCATTATGTCACCATGTGAGTTGTTATCAATATACTTGATTGGAACAGAATTCAGTTTTGCATATAGTGAATTTCTTATTGATTGACTTGTTTTATATGTTAGCAAATTCATATAGTAGCTTCCCAACCAACTAAACAGTGAACTAACAGCTGTTAACACTCCAACAATAAGTAAATATCTAAATAGAAGAACAAAATTTACTTGATTCAATCCTACCAGAGCATCAATTGCCAATCCACTAAAAATTGGAATTGCCATATTAAAACCTATAGCAAGCAAATCAAAAATTACAGACCACGCAAAAGAGGATTTATGTGGCTTTACATAGTTAACTAATTGAGATAATAATTTTTTAAATCCTTTATTTTTTTTCATTATTATCACCCATAAATTATATATTATTTACTTTGAGATTCATAAATTTCTCTATAAATATCACATTCTTTCATTAATTTGTTATGTTTTCCCATTCCTACAACATCACCATTATCAAGAACAATAATTAAATCAGCATTTTTAATTGATGTTGCTCTTTGAGAAATATAAATAGTTGTGGATTTTAATTTTTTAATTTCCTTTCTTAAATTGGAATCCGTTAAAAAATCCAATGCACTACTGCTATCATCTAAAATTAACAATTCAGGTTTATCAATTAAGGCTCTGGCAATTGTTAGTCTCTGCATTTGTCCACCACTAACATTTTTTCCTCCCGCCATAATTTGATAATCCAAGCCGTTTTTCCATTCACTAACAAACGACCACGCCTGACTTACTTTTAAAGCTTTAACAATTTCTTCATCTGTTGCATTTTCATTTCTCAATTTCATATTATCCCTTAAACTACCACTAAAAAGCGTGCTTCTTTGTTGAACAATACTAATCTCATTTCGCAATTTAGAAATTGAGAAATCCTTAATATTTTTTCCTTTATATAAAATTTCACCTTGAGTAACATCATAAAATCTCGTTATAAGATTTGCAATTGTTGTTTTGCCACTCCCTGTTCCTCCAATAATTCCAAGTGTTTGTCCTGGATAAATTTCAAATGAAAGATTTTTAATGAAAGACTTGTCTTTAATATTTTGAGAATAGTTAAAACAAACATTTTTAAATTCCAACAAGGCATCATATTCTAAATTTTTTGTTTGTTTAATTGTTCCAACATCTACTATTGAGGATTCCGTTTTCAAAACTTGATTAACTCTTTTAACGCTAGCTCCAGTTCTCACAAGCATTGCAATTATTTGTGATAATAGAAGAAGTGAAATTGAAATAATTGCAACATAATCAATTAAAGCTATTATATCTCCTTGAGACATTCTTCCAATATTAATTTGCCAGCCCCCAACAGCCAATAAAGCAATTGTTGCAATATCAACAACAAGAAATATTGCTGGTTCTAAAAGTGCTGAAATTTTTGAAACCTTTATACTTGTTTTAGTGTAGTCCTCGCAAACGTTTTCAAACCTTTTTTGCTCATCTTCCTGTTTGTTAAATGCACGAATAACCCTAGTTCCCGACAAGTTTTCTTTTGTAACCTTACTAATTCTATCCAGCTTTTTCCTTATATCTTGAAAATATGGCGTTGTCTTTTTGGTGTATATAATCAGAGCAATTGTTAACAATGGTATTAAAACAAGGAAAATTAACGACATCTTAACATTAATCAATAAACTTAAAACAAACGCCCCAACTAACAACAATGGAACTCTTAAAATTGTTCTCATAAAAACGCCAATTGAATTTTCTATTTGATTTATGTCATTAGTTAATCTATTAACCAAAGATGCTGTTCCAAATTTATCCAATTCGGCGTGAGAAAACATTGAAATCTTTTTAAAGACATCACTTCTTATGTCAGCCGAAACTCTCGTGCTTGTTAGCGAAGCAAATTTTTGACCCAACACCGCAAATGCAAACCCCAACACATTTGTAACAACTAAAATAATTCCAAACTTAACTATCGTTCCAACACTCGATGTGGTTACACCTCTATCTATGATTTGAGCAACAATTAATGGATTCGCCAGCTCTAGTAAAGCTTCAAACAATTTAAAAATCGGTCCGAAAATTACGAACCATTTATGTTTTTTTATATATCCCCATAACATTTTCATTTGTTTAATTATACACTATTGGAAAAATTTTTTACAAATATTTTTTTGATTTTATTTAGATTTATCAAAAAATTTATTACATAAATTTTCATAAAAATATTAAAAAATTAAATAAATTTCAATAAAAAATAAATAAAAATACCGAAATTTTCGGTATTTTTGTGAATTTTCAACTATTTTAACCTTTTATCTTGAGATACAAGTTGAATAACTGTAGATAAATTTTTATTTGCCAAACGGCTAAAAATTCTCTCATCATATCTATCCAATATATTTTCAAGAGATAGATTTGTTGATATTAAAGTTGCCTTGTTATTAATTTGACGGGTGTTGATTAAGTTATAAAGATATTCTTTTGTTACATTTTTTAAAACCGGCTCAGTTCCCAAATCATCTATCAATAGAACATCAACATTTAAACAATCACTAAAGTCAAATGATTTACCCATATGATAAAGACGAGCAAGCTCGTTAATTTCGAAAGCTGTTTTATAACTAACAACAACTCCCTTTTTTATTAATTCATTTGCAACACATTCCAACAAGAAAGTTTTTCCGCTTCCTGCCCCGCCAACAATGTTAATATTTGTCTTTGTTATGTTTGGAAATCTTGCACACCATGTTTGAAGCCACTCACTCGCTTTTGTGTCAGTTTCGTCCATAATTTCTTTTTTGCTTTGGGCAAAACTTTTAAATTCAGTTTGACTACTCGCCCTAAGTGAGAGTTGATAATTTAATTCCTTTAATAAGCATTTACATATTCTTCCACCAGCAACACCCGTATCATTACAAATTGCACAATCATATTTGGGCGTTAACTTTGACTGATCAATATTGTTTAACGCCAAGAAGTTGTTGATTTTTGTTTTCAAATCATCAACATCGTGTTTTAATTTCAATGTTTCTTCCACAAGTTCTGCCTTAGCCAATTCAAGTTGTTTCTTTGTGTAGTCTACATAAATCTTATTAAATTCTGAATTTTCTCTTAACTCCCTGATGAATTCCTCACACTCTTCTTGAGCTTTATATCTTTTAACCATAAAAGATTGCTTGATGCTTGTTAGAAGTTTTTGTTTATTCATAACTACACCTCCACTTCATCAAGATTTGAAATTAAACTCTTGATTTGCTCTTTTGAATATTGGTTGTGAATAAACGCTGTGGTTTCTTGAGTTTCAATTTTTGCATTCTTTGCATTATCTATAGTTTTAATTCCTTGTGAATTCCAATTAGATAATATTTTATTAAGATATTGCAACGCATTTGATTTATCTTTACTTAAACTTGCGCCATATAGAATAATATCGTCATTAAAATTCCAATCGCTTGTCCAAATTGAATAAAAATTCCTATCCATATTATTCACATTTCTAGTTAAATTCAATTCTGTTAAAATTCTCTTTATTTTTTCATCAATTGCAAGATTATCATTTATGTATTGCAAATATGAATTTATGTTAACGATTCCCAAACGGAAAAGTTTATTCAATATGTTATTATATCCTTCCAATGTTCGTATTGAAGATTTAAAGCAGTTGTCAGCAACCATTTTTAAAAGTTCTACATCAAACCCCATATTCACCCAAGGAACAATGTATGAATCAATTTCTTTTGTTAAATCTTCATAATATATTCCCAATTCCTTATTTACAGCGATTGCTATAGTATATAAGTTCTCTTTTTCATTTTCGTAGTTTTCAATTTCTTGAACACTCATCAATTTCATTTCAAAATATTTTGTTAAAGCATCATCTAAAATGTTAACATCTATTTTTTTCTTTTTTGACTTTAAATACTTAACAACAAATAAAACAACATTAAGTTCAAAGCCGAAAGAATTTAACCATTTGTTTAAAAGTTCCTTATCTTCAAGTTGAATTTTTCTTTTTGTTCCCATACAAGATAAGATTAACCCCATTTTATCATCAACAACACCAAGTTCTGCAATTTTTTCTTCAACTTGCTCAATTGTTGCAACCCCATCTCTTGCCCAGTCTTTTGCAACTGTAACAATATATTTAGGATTGAGATTGAAGCCCTTGTTATCAACACAATATTTGATTATTGCAAGCAACGCTTTTTCTTGAATATGATAGCTTTCTATAAGATTATAAAATTCTGCGTAGTCATTTGGCATAATCATACGTTCACCAATAAGTTCTTGCGCTTGAATGTTGAAATCTGCATATTTATCAATCCTAAACTTTTTAACAGACATTGAGCTAGCATTTATTGGTAAAAACCTAACTTCAATTGGATTTGTTGATAAAACTTGAACCAAACCCAAATCTTCCCAATATTTAAAAAGTGAAACAACATCATCTTCGCAAACGTTTAAAGTTTTTGCAAAAAATTCTAAGGTGTTTTCTTGTTCATCAGCTGAACTACACTTATAAAGCCCCAACAAATACGCTTTAACACAAAGGTCGGGCGCTTTAGGCAAAAAATCAGTGATAAACAAATTGTCTATCAATGTTTGATTTTTGGTTTGATAACTTTGACTAAACTTGCAAAATGACATAACTATATATTATCACAAATATCGCAGATTGTAAAATAAAACTGCAAAAAGCTATCCACAATTTTAAGTTCTACTGTGGATAACCTGTGCATAACTTTATATATGAAAAAGTTTTTTGTGGTTTTATTTTGTTTTTGGTTATCATTCTCTTTTTTCGGTTGCGCAAAAAAAGAAAACCTTAACGAAATTGCTAAAAACTTAACAACTTACAATATTGAAATTAACCTTGATTGCGAAACGAAAAAGGCAGAGTGCACTCAAGTTGTTAATTATGTTAATAACACAAATTCAATTTTAAAAACAATTAAGTTTCATTTATACCCTCAATTTTTTGAAGAGGGAGCAACCAGTTTTATTGCTCCAACAAATCAAATGAATGGAATATTTCCTAATGGCATTAATTATGCTGATTTTAACATTAATCGTGTTTTGGTGGATAATATTGAAAAACCCGTACAATATGAAAGTGATTTTAACAGCATTCTTTCAGTTGAACTAAATTCAAGTTTAATGCCTGAGGATAAAACAACTATTTCCATTGAGTTCTCTTTTATTTTACCAAACTGCAATCATAGGTTTGGTTATGGTGAAAACACCATCAATTTAGCCAATTTTTATCCAATTGCCTGTGTTTTTGAAAATAACAATTTTAACACATCTGGTTATCACTCAAACGGAGACCCTTTCTATAGCAATATATCAAATTACTGTGTAGATTTAACAATTGACAGCCAATATGTTGTTGCATCAACCGGAACAAAAAAATTTGAAAAGACTGATAACAATAAAAAAACAATAAGATTTGAAGCTTTTGTTGTTAGAGATTTCGCACTTGTTGTTAGCAATAAGTTTCAATGTATATCTCAAATTGTTGATGATATTTGCGTTGAATATTTCTATGTAAAAGACAGTTCTCCTGAACAATCTTTAAAGGCCGGTGTTGATGCAATAAAAACCTTTTCAAGTTTATTTGGGAATTATCCCTATTCAAACTTTTCTATAGTTGAAAACGATTTTGCTTATGGTGGAATGGAATATCCAAATCTTATAATGATTAGCAACGCCATCGAAAACAAAGACGATTTTATAAATGTCATAATCCACGAAACAGCTCATCAGTGGTGGTATGGTATGGTTGGAAACGATGAATTTACTTATCCTTGGCTTGATGAAGCATTAACAGAATACTCTACTATTCTATTTTACGACAACAATAACGATTATAATTTTAATCATAAACAAATGATTGAAATTTCTAGAGAAAATTATTCTTTGTTTATTTCGGTTTATGAAGATGTTTTAGGTCCAATTGACACAAGTATGCGAGCAGTTAATGAATATTCTACCGAACCAGAATATACCTATTGCACATATGTTAAAGGAGTTTTAATGTATGAAAGCTTATATCAATTAATAGGCGAAAAAGCATTTATTAAATCTCTTAAAACTTATTTTGAAAATAATAAATTTTCAATTGCTATGCCAAATGATTTGTTTAATGCTTTCAACTCCACTTGTAAAAAAGATTTGACTAATTTTTTCTCTAGTTGGATTAATGGCAAAGTAATTATAAGATAGCAAAAAAGTGGGCAATGCCCACTTTTTACAATTCTAAAGTTTTATTATCGTCAAAGCGTATTTTATTTCCACTTCCATCTTGAAGATCTTGCAAACTAACAAGAACACCATTACCCTCTTTTTTTACGATTGAGTCTCTTTGCAATTTTGATATTGAATTATTAACATTTTCTTCAAGAACAAAAACCTCACTCTTAAAGAACGGATTATTGTCTGTTGACTCTAAAACACAGTTGTTTTTTCTAACAACCACTTTTACTTGAGCTTCAATACGCTCAACACCCGCAATAATATCTAATCCATTCTTTGCAAATAGTTGTATTGGAATATATTTTGTGTGTTTAACATCTCCATTATTTAAATAACAAACAAATTTTACTTTTAAATCAACATCATCACTAATTTCCATAAGTTCAGATATATCTTCAATGTAAGCCTTCATATCGTTATTAACTTTTTCATAATTCTCATGTTGATATAAAGAAGAATAGAAAACTTTAAAACTTTCTGTTAATTCTCTTTTAATATGTTGTTGTATTTCTTTATTAATCATAAACCTTCCCCTATCCTTATTCTATAACATAATTATAGAGTTGTCAATATTCCATTGTGAATGTTGTTAAATTTTATATCTTTTTTAATTTGTTTTTTTATATTAAAAATGTTATTCTATTCAAGGGAGAAAGTTATGATAGAATTAAAAATAAAATATTTTACAGATATTGAACCAATTAAATTTATTGAAAATAAAAGCGATTGGTACGATTTACGTTCAGCCGAAGACGTTGAAATGAAAGCGGGTGAATTTAAGCTAATTAAACTTGGAATTGGAATTAAATTACCAAAAGGCTATGAAGCAATAATAGCTCCAAGAAGTTCAACATTTAAAAATTATGGGGTTATTCAAGCAAATAGTATTGGCGTTGTTGACGAAAGTTATTGTGGCGATAATGACCAATGGATGTTCGCCGCAATCGCTCTCCGCGACACAGTTATTCATAAAAACGATAGGATTTGTCAATTTAGGATTTTTGAACACCAACCGCCACACACAATCACAACAGTTGACCGCCTTGGTGATACTGACCGCGGAGCGTTTGGCTCAACAGGAAAACAATAAAAGCATCAAAAAAGTTTAGCGATTTGCTAAACTTTTTTAATTTAAAATCCACATTGCAAGATTAAGTGTTGTTGCAATACTTAACCATATCGGATATATTGTAAGCCAATAAGAATAAAAAGGTCTTTGAATAAAAATATTAACCCATAATGCAATGCTGGCAATTAAGTTTAAGATAATCACAATATCACCAACAAAAGTTAATTTTAACGTAAAGAATGCTAAACACCACAAAATATTGAGTATTCCATTAATAATAAGCAATATTTTTGTGCTTTGCGGAATTTGATCTTTACTAGACCAAACGAGCAAAACCACAGCAAAAGTGATATAAATCACAGTCCACACAACAGGAATAACCCAATTAGGAATCCACTGACTTGGCTTGGTTAATCCGTTAAACCACTCCATTCCTAAATTAACGAATACACTTCCTAAAACAGCCACAACTACAATCGGCGCCACAACACTAATAATTCTTAAAACATTATTTTTCATATTCTATTTTATGTTTAATGGTCACTTATTATACCAAATAAAAAAGTTTAGCAAATTGCTAAACTTTTTTCTATTATCTATTTTCGCTATAGTTGAATTTAACGCTTGGTCCCATAGTTGTTGCAAGATAAGTTGACTTTAAGTAAGTTCCCTTTGCAGCAGCTGGTTTAGCTTTGATGATAGCATCCATAACTGTTGTTAAGTTGTTCATCAATCTTTCAGCTCCGAAGCTAACTTTACCAATACGAACGTGAACAATGTTTTGTTTATCTAAACGATATTCAACTTTACCAGCTTTAACATCGTTAATAGCTTTTGTTACGTCCATAGTAACTGTTCCACTCTTAGGGTTTGGCATTAAACCTTTAGGTCCAAGGATACGAGCACAACGTCCCATAACACCCATCATATCAGGTGTTGTGATACAAACGTCGAAATCTAACCATCCACCCATAATTTTTGCAACGATATCGTCATCTCCAACGATGTCAGCACCTGCTGCTCTAGCAGCATCAGCTTTGTCACCTTTAGCAACAACTAAAACTTTAACAGTTTTACCTGTTCCTTCTGGAAGAACAACAACACCACGAACTTGTTGATCAGCATTACGACCGTCAACACCAAGGCGACAGTGTAATTCAACAGTTTCGTCAAATTTTGCTTTACTTGTGCTTATTGCAACTTCTAAAGCTTCTCTAGCGTCGTAGAGTTTAGTTTTGTCAACAAGCTTTAAACTTTCTTGATAGTTCTTACTTCTTTTCATTCCAGCCCTCCACAACGATACCCATACTTCTTGCTGTTCCAGCAACCATACTCATAGCAGCTTCCATAGATGCAGCAGTTAAGTCAGGCATTTTAGTTTCAGCGATTTTCTTCAACTGATCGACATTAATTTTTCCAACTTTATTCTTTGGTGGCTTATCGCTACCTTTTTCGATACCAGCTTCTTTTCTCAATAAGTCAGCAACTGGTGGTTGTTTTAAGACAAATTCAAAACTTCTGTCTTCATAAATTGTGATAACACAAGGGATTGTGAATCCAACTTGGTTTTGTGTTTTATCGTTAAATTCCTTAACAAAAGCTCCAATATTGATACCGTGAGGTCCCAAAGATGAACCAACTGGTGGCCCTGGAGTAGCTTTAGCAGCAGGAAGTTGAATATTAACGATAGATTTAACTTTCTTTGCCATAATTTTTCTCCTTTTATATATTTTAATGGTGTGGTGTTACAGAATAACTCTCCCACAAAAGTTTTCTCTCTCTTTAAAGGCTGATTAGTTTCCTTTTTAACTGATTGTTTTTATGCAAACAACGGCCAATTTAAAAGATATATATTAAAACCTATTTCAATATTATTTCCTATAAAATTTAAATTTCTTTAGATTTTAATTGGCTGTTGAGCTCATCAACATACTCTTCAAAGTAATAATCTGCCATAATATTTTGCCAAATTTCTGAAACAATATCTTGATAGTTTTTAGATTCTCTCCCAAATTCATTAATATGAAATGTGAATTCGTGATAATTATTATCTTCCCAACTCATTTTAACTTTTGCTCTATTATCTCTTATTGTTATAAATGTAGGGAATATTTTTAAACTCTTAACATTTTCAACACGAGCCAATAAAACACTTTTGATAAATTTATCCCAATCCTTCTTAGAAACAACTGAAATATCATATTTGTTTCCACTTTGAACTTGAGAATCAATAACTAGTGTTTTCATAAAACCTCCAATGGTGTTGATTATAACATAAAAAGCAAATTTGTCAATATATTAGTTGTTCTTAACTCTTATTTGTTCAAAAGATAATTCAACTTCGCTTTCACGACCAAACATTTCAACCAAACAAGTAACTTTTTGATTTTCTTGGTCAACAGCTTTAACTGTTCCAACAAAACTAGATAAAGATCCTTCGATAATTTCAACAATGTCGCCAACTTGAACATTAATTTCCATTTTAGCAACTGAATTGTTTCCACCATCAACACCCATTTTTCTTGCTTCGTCATCAGTAATACAAATTGGTCTACCTTTTGGCCCAACAAAACCTGTAATATATTGAGTACGAGTTACAGCGTGCCATATATCATCACCATACATCATTTTAACTAACATATAACCAGGCATTGTTTTCTTTGGAACAAGAACTTTTTTTCCACGTTTTTCAACAAGTTCATCTTCCATTGGAATAACAATTTGGAAAATACGGTCGTGAAGATTATATTTGTCAATTGTGATTTCAAGATTTTGTTTTGCAATGTTTTCATATCCAGAGAAGACGTGCAATACATACCATTTTGGTTCTTTATCAATATTTTTATCTACAATAGCCATTTTCTCTCCTTTACATTACATCAAAAGACCAGCAAGCCAAGAACAAAGTCTTTCAAAACCAAAAATAACAAATGCAAAAATAAGAACAAATGCAAGAACTATTCCTGTTTGCTTAACAACTTGTTTAAAACCAGGCCAAGAAACTTTCTTAAGTTCATTTCCAGTGTCCTTTAAAGACTTTGCAATTTTGTTTGGTTTTTTAGGCTTATCTTTCTTCTTTTTGTCTTTTGCAACATCTTTTGCTTTAACTTCAACCACTTTGTTATTAGTTTTTACTTCCACATCATTTGAAGAAGTTTGATTGTTTTTAGACATATTCACCTCTATTTAGTTTCTTTGTGTGCTGTTGTTTTTCTGCACTTAGGGCAATATTTGTTAAGTTCTTTTCTTTCAGGGTCGTTTGCCTTATTTTTAGTTGTGCTGTAATTTCTTGATTTACATTCAGTGCATTCTAAAACGATTTTTTCTCTTTTAGATTTAGATTTTTTTCCTGCCATAATTTATTCTCCTTTTTAAATTCACGGTGTTTCCGTTAAAAAAACACCCTGTTCGGTGTGCAAGTATAATAACACATCAAATCAAGTTTGTCAACGCTAAAACAAAAATTTTTTAAATTTATTTAAATTATTAAATATGTGCATTGACAAACTCATAATTCAATGATATTCTTTTGATAGTGGAGGTTGAAATGGTTTATTACACAAGTTCTTATAACCCCGATTACGATGTTAATTGTAATTCCGAAGAATTAAAACAACAAGCACAAGAAGAAAATGACAAAGCGGTTAAATTGTATAAAGACGGTCTAGATTACTATAACACAGGTCATTACGATGA
Source organism: Candidatus Onthoplasma sp. (assembly GCA_045120995.1). Classification (GTDB taxonomy): domain Bacteria; phylum Bacillota; class Clostridia; order Christensenellales; family UBA1242; genus Onthoplasma. The sequence goes on from JBGVFL010000030.1 coordinate 20,563, forward strand.
GGCAATTAGCAGATTTACATGGGCTAAAAGTTTAGCACACGATAGAGATTTAATAAATGATTGTTATGATATGATTGACGAATGCAATGCCGCTTTAGCTGAACTACATATGAGATAATTAAAAAACACGAATTATTCGTGTTTTTTTACTGCTTTTTATAGATTTTTAAACCCTTTTCAATAATGGAAATATTGAGCTCTTCAAGATTACAAATCTTGCCATCAATTAGGGCTTTTATTTTCTTTTCAGGATTTGTGATTCTAATTTTATTCAACCAAAATTGTTTTGTGTCTGCATTATAGATATGTTCACCCTTTGAAGATGTTTTGATGTATTTTTTATTTTCAGTTTTACTTGTTGATATTGTGTAATTCAAATTAAACAAACCATCTTGAACATTACTTAGCGGGCTAACAGGTTTCCCTTTTGAAAACCCTCCATTTGCTATTACCACTTCAAAGAAATTTTCCTTCTTTAATTTACCTTTATTTTCTATTGTTAAATCAACACCCAAATATTTATTGCCATATTTTTGTGTTGCAATTTGTTTTGATATAAAATTTTTCCACCTGTATTGATTATAATGATGAAATACTTCCACGCTTGCACCAATGACAACGTTATTAATTACAGGCATATCATTAACAATCATCACATCAACACTTTCAATGTGTTTTTGTAAAATATCATTTATTGCTTCTATAGGGTTTGATGAAATTCCTAAATACGAAGCAAAGTCATCTTTTTTGCTTGTTGGAACTATTCCTATTTTCAACTTGTTTAAATCTTTAAAACTTGAAATAACTTCGCTTAAAACTAGGTCATCTCCAACCACAACATATTCATTTTCCCCATAAGAAATCAACTCTCTCATATTATTTTTTAAGTCGTCAAAAGACTGTGAAAAATAAACAGAATACTCAACCTGTTGACTTTTTAAATATTTCACTATTCTTTTGGTGTAACGTTCTGCTATTGAGTTATGTTCAAATGGA
>JBGVFL010000031.1:0-8120 GCA_045120995.1 Candidatus Onthoplasma sp.
TGATAGCGATAATCTTGTCCTAGTTTTTCAATTGCTTTGTTAATAACCATATGACTTGGAACCATTAGTTCATTTATTATAATTTCATTTTGATATAAGAAGAAATCTGCATTATCTTTTAATCTCATAACATCAATATAACTTTGTCTATTTCCTGTTAGTAATATTGTTCTTTCTAGCACTGAACGGACATATTCTTTATTTGTTCCAAGCGTTAATAACTTAGGAAAATCACCTCCACCAATAACAGACAGATAAGTTTTTTTCTCATATTTTTGAAGAAGAGAAATCGCAAGTTTTAAATGAGCGCATTCCATTTCGAAATGATCAAACCAAATTTGCTTAATATATTTATCTTTTTCTTCGCTGTAAGCACTATAATATAAATACGCTTCGGTATATTCATGCAAAACCCACTGTTCTAGCCAAGTGCAAGTTGGATCTTTCAAACTTTCATATTGTGTTACGTGTTGTTCTTCAACCATTCCAATTTCAGCGTATAGCTTTCTGCCTAAATCATTTTTATACCATTGAGAGATGTTCATATAATAGTTCATTGTTTGTTGTTCAGCTGCAGTAATAATTCCCGCCACCAATTTTGAATATAAATCTGCTTTCTTTGCGTTCATTGGCTTTTTAACGTCATCTTTTGGATATCTGTGATGCGCAATCGTTGGCCTTGCAGGCATAATTTCAGTGAAACCACCAACCAAAAATTTAGGGTCTGCATCTTTAACATCTATCATCATTAGATTAGAAAATCTATAAAGATGGTCAAAGTCTTCAAGTAATGCAAAATCTAATGCTTTTCTTGAGTTTTCATCTGGCTCATTTTGAGCAAGTGTTGCAGTTAAATCAATTGCAAGTTGTTCGTAGGCGATTGTTGTTTCTAAAATGCTTTCATTAAGTGGTTTTAAGCAAGCAATTCTCTTTTGTTGCATTTGCTCTTGCTTTCTAACTTGAGCAACTGCCTGTTTTATTTCATCAACTTCACAATTCCTAGCAAATTGGTGTAAAAACCACACGCTTTCATACTCTGTTCCATTCATTAATATTACCCTTGTTTTTGTGTATGGATTTGTGGTTTTTTTGTTATATGCCTTTGGATACATCTTTTCAAAGCTCATATAGTAATCATCAACTTCTTTTGTTTGATACTCTAATGGATTCATAATTACTCCTTTAAATTAGATTGTGTTGTGCTTGCACATAAGCAAGCGAATTTTAAGAGTACGCTATATCGCTAGATATATTTCCCTCCATTAAAGTTGTAACCAAAAAATTACTTTTTAAACATTACATTATAACAAAAAAGCACCTATAAGGCGCTTTAAAAATAATATTAAATACTTTGTTCTAAATTGTTTGCTAAAACTCTCTCATATCCTGCAACATTATTGTTTATAATTACACTTCTTATCAAACCAACTCCTAGGAAGTTATCCAAAACATCTAAAACAGCTTGTATAATAACGTTACTATCAACCATTGAATCGCATTTTTCTTTCATATTTTCACAAATTTCTTGCATAGTAAATTTTTCAACCCTTTTAAGAATAATCCTTTGTGCTGCTCTATAAAATTCAATCAATCTATCATCTTGAGTTAACTTTTTCATATATACCTCTACAACTTTAATTCATTATACCATAATAAATAAATTTGTCAAGATTCGTATTTCTAAAGCAACAAAAAAGCGAATAAAACTCTTCGCTTTGTTATTGTTCTATTTATTTAAAAACAAAATTCCTAATGTGTTTTCACCACAATGGCTTGTTATTGTTGCGCCTGCTGTTGTTTCATAAATTGTTTCAAAACCTGCGTTTTGTAATGCCGATTTTGCAATGTTTGCCATTTCTTCAGTTGCTGTTGTGTATGTAACAAATGCATATTTCTTATCTGGGTTTTGGTTTTCACTAAGAACATCTTTGCAGTATTTTTCAATAACTTTTTCCATTTTACCCATATATTTTTTTGCTGAAATCATTTTTCCATCACTTAAAACAATTTCTGGGCGAATTGAAAGAAGATTTGCTCCAAGAAGAGCCACAGAAGAACATCTTCCACCTTTATGAAGATAATCCAACTTTTTAACAACAAAACTAGCTTGAACATCTTTTGTTCTTTCAACACAAAGATTATATACTTCTTCAGCAGTTTTTCCTTCTTCAGCCAACTCTCTTCCATAAATAGCCATAAGAGCGATACCAGTTGAAAGAGAACGAGTGTCTACAACAAAAACATTTTTCATATTCTCCGCTGCCAACTTTGCATTTCTGCAAGCTGAAGAAATTTCGCTTGACAAACAGAAGTGAACTACAGCATCGTTATCTTTTAAAGTTTCTTCAAAAAACTCAGAATATTGAGCCTCATTAATTGCTGAAGTTTTTGGCAATATGTTATTTTCAGCAACGAATTTAAATATATCCGCAGATGTAATTTCTCCATCTTTATATTCATTATCTCCCAAAATTACGCTAAATGGGATTGTTTTTATATTATATTTATCCAAAAGTTCTTTTGTTAAATCAATAGTACTTTCAGCTGTGATTGCAATTTTCATAATATTTTCTCCAAAAGTATTTTATACTTTTATTATATCACAACTTGAAAAAATTTCATAATAATTTTGAACAGTTTCTATTAAATTTGTTGATAAGTTTTAAAAATTGAATATTTTTCATATTTAAATATTACACTTTTATAAAAATTGAAAATTATTCCTTTCCGCTGATTTAAAATTAAAAAACAAAAAAGCACGATTAAGTGCTTTTATAATGATTGTTCAATTATCGTTGTTCCATTAATTATATCTTCAAATTCTTTGCGTTTGTTTAAATTTACAACATAATATTTATGAGAATAAATATCGATATAGGCTTCATTTAAACAAAATTCAAATGCATTATCAACTATTTCAACTAAAAACCCTATTGAAACGCCAACCTCACAGTTCGATTTTACAATTTCAAATATATCGTTAAAGTTGAACTCATCAATTTGATCAAACATAACCTTTAAAACAAGTTTTTCAAATTCAATTCTATTAGAATAAATTGTTAACATATAAACCTCAGCCTTATGTTACCACACTTTTAAAAAATCTTCAATAGTTTGACCTAAATTATTCTGTTTTTTGTTTTTCAATTCTCTGCTTTTCTTGAGCAACAATTGCTTTTGACGCCTCTTTGTCTATTTCAAGGCTTTGCTCTCCCACAACTGAAGTGTTTGCAAAATTTTCAAAAATAGTTGATTTTGTATTTAATATTTCCACAATCTTTTCATCAATACTATCCGCACACAAAAGTCTGAAAACTTGAACATTTCGTGTTTGCCCCATTCTATATGTTCTTGATATTGCTTGGTTCTCTGTTGATGGTTTTAATTGTGGTTCACATAGAATCACACAACTTGCAGCTTGAATGTTTACCCCTGTACCACCAGCTTGAATTTGAGCAAGAAGAACACTTCCGTCTTTCCCCTTACTGAATTCATCAATAATTTTTTGTCTATCCGCCGGATCAACAGAGCCATTGATTGGCCCATAACATCTATCCTTTAACAACTTCTTAACTTTTTCAATAGTCTTTAAGAAGAAAGAGAAAACAATAATTTTTCTTTTTTCATTCTTTGCTTCTTCACATATCTCAACAAGTCGTTTTGCCTTACTTGAATTTTCAATTTTAGAAACGTCCCAAGAAAGCTGACGCATTGCCATAAAGTTTTCACTATTAACGCTGTCATAATATGAACTTTTTTCTTCTTCGTTCATTTCGCACCACTCGTCTGTTTGAATTAAGTCTGGCAATTCTTGCAAAACATCTTCTCTTGTTCTTCTAAGATATACTGGAGCAACCTTTTCCCTAAACATTTGAGCTTGGCTAAGGTGTTCAATCTCTTGAATTTCTCGCTTAACTTCGGGATTTAATAAGCTTATTAAATATCTCATTTCACCAATTCTGTTTTCTAAAGCAGTTCCTGTCATAAACAGAACTCTTTCAGCCTTATCGCAAGCATTTGACAAGTTGATTGTTCTTTCTGCAAACGGGTTTTTAACATAGTGAGCTTCATCAGCCACCAACATTGAAATATTGAACACATTAGTTAAATCTAATTTATCTAATGTTTCATATGTGGTTACACCAACTCCACCGTATTTAATCCAATCTTGCAACGCAACTTCTCTATAATCTCCATGAAGTTTAAACACTTGCAAATCACTATGGAAATTAATTTCTCTACACCAATTTATTAAAACGCTAGCAGGGCAAACAACTAGGAAACGATTTTCGCCATAGTTTCGCAATGCAACCATACTCGCAATTGCCTGGACTGTTTTACCTAAACCCATTTCATCACCAAGTAAAACATAGCCCTGATGCAAGATATATTTTGTTCCAAATTCTTGATAACTTCTTAAAATACATTTTAATCCCGCAAAATCTGGTTCTAAATCATTTATGCTATCAACTAAGTCTTTTGAAAGTCCATTTTTAGATGCAACATTATCAAAATTAATTCCAGATAGCTTTTCTAATATTGCATAATATTCAGCTGAGTTAGATTCAAAATCTTTCCAAATTTTAGAAATTGTTGTATCTTTAACTCTTTGTAAGCTTTCTAACAAAAATTTCGCATCAATTAAATAGTTTTCACTTTCAATTTCTTTAAGTTTGTTAAAAGCGGATATTGCATCCATCTTAGCTGTCTTAGATGCAAAAAACCATTTTAGTTTATTTGTTAAAATAATCGCTGTTTTAGAAGAATTTTCAATAAATAAATGATAGTTATCATTTAAATCTCTCATTGATTCAACGAATTTTTTGCTGTTTTTATAAACGAAAATTGCTTTAATCAAATTGTTTGAATTAGCATTTTTGTTATCTGAGCTTAATCTTGGAGTTGTGTTTTCCTTAAGCCTTTTAACATCTTCATGAACAATGTTTTTAATCATGTAGGCAGCATCACTACTTATACCATCAATTTTTGATAATTTACTTGTATCTGTGAGTTTATAAATCTTATAAAAGTTTGTGTAACCAGCGTTTTTTAAAAGAGATGTTCTTATTTTAACTTTCCCTTTGTTAATTTCAGAAATGTCTATTTCTTTCAAAACCTTGGCAATTTCAACATCAATATATGCCTTTGTGTGCTTTACCACATCTTCAATAATTGTGTTTGTTGCTAACAAAAAACGATTAACATCTTCATTAACCTTAACAAAATTTTCTATATAAGCTTTTGCTTCTTCAACACTAGGTCTACTATCTAAAATATTTTCCATTAAATTAATTATAACATATTTTATTTAAATTAAGTTAATGTTTTGAATAAAAAAAATTGCATAAAGCAATTTATAATGTATTTATTTCTATTTTAGATTTTTCTTCAACTTCATATTTTACGCATAGCCATAAAATATCAATATATTCAAGATTTTGTTCTTTAGCAATTTCTTCAAATTCAAAAATTTTACTTAGCGGAACTCTATAATAATCGCAAAGTTTATTTAAAGTCTTTAAACTTGGGTTTTTCTTTCCCAATTCAACTTCACTTAAATAAGCAGCCGACAAGTCAATCTCGCTAGTAACATCTTTGATGTTCATATTATTAACGATTCTAAAACACTTTAAAATTTTACCAATCATCTCGTTCTCCAAAAAGATTGTATCATATGTACAAAAGTTTTGCAAGCCAAATTAAAAAAAAGCACATAATGTGCTTTTTGGTGCGGATGAAGGGGTGAGCGCGTTAAGAAAACAACAATCATTTGTTGTTTTTAGCAGTCGAACGGGAGCGCCACAGCGCGGTCCGGCCCGACAGGGTGAACCTTTAGGTCAAGTCCCAGAACAAACAAAAAAACACAAGATCGTTCTTGTGTTTTATGGTGCGGATGAAGGGACTTGAACCCCCACGGTCTCCCACTAGATCCTAAGTCTAGCGCGTCTGCCATTTCGCCACATCCGCTCGTCATAACTCTCGCTTTAGTTAAATTGCTAATCGCAATTTTAAACCTTATGCTCGGTTATTCCTCTTTCCCATTCGAAGCACTGCATTTGCTTCTTTGGGAACCCTGTTTGCCTGCTTTAATCATTTTGCAAGCAAAGTTTCAGATGAAACAATGAGATAATAACATATTTCAAAATTTATTGTCAAGATAATTTTTAGAAAAATAATTAAATTTTTTTTATTTTTTTTATTAAAACACTTGTTTTTTTATTTTTTATGTTGTATAATACAAAAGTCGCTAGTCGAAGATTGGCGAAAAAATATGGTTCATTAGCTCAGTTGGTAGAGCACATGACTTTTAATCATGGTGTCCCGGGTTCAAGTCCCGGATGAGCCACCAGAGCGCTTTGTTGCGCTTAATATACTAGATCTCAAAAAACAAAAATTTTGTTTGTTTGAGAAAAGGAGCAAACGATTATAGGCTTATGTTTGTGAATTAATGAACAAACTAGCAGTTATGAGATTTGCGACGTGCGGGTGTAGCTCAATGGTAGAGCGCTAGCCTTCCAAGCTAGTTACGAGGGTTCGATTCCCTTCACCCGCTCCATATGCGTCAATAGCTCAGCTGGATAGAGCATCGCCCTTCTAAGGCGGGGGTCAGGGGTTCGAATCCCTTTTGACGCACCAAATATATGTTCTTCTCGCTGAATAAACCACATAATTTTAGCCGAAGATTCGGCACAATGGGGTATCGCCAAGCGGTAAGGCACAAGACTTTGACTCTTGCACGCGATAGTTCGAATCTATCTACCCCAGCCAATATGGTGGATATAGTTCAGTCGGTAGAGCGCCAGATTGTGGATCTGGTTGTCGCAGGTTCGAGTCCTGTTATCCACCCCATATAAATTTCACACTTAATTGGTGTGATTTTTTTATTCGTTTTATTAAGGCTTCACGGACTCGAACCAAGGTTCGCCCCTGTCGGTCGGACCGCGCTGTTGCGCTCCCGAAATCACGCTAAAACAACAAGCAGTTGTTGTTTCTTAACGCTATTTCCCTGTTATCCACCCCATAAGTCGCATTTAGCTTTTAGCTCTTTGCGATTTTTTATCGCAAATTCACTTTTAAATCTAATGCTCCATTATCCCATTCGAAGCACTTCATTTACTTCTTTGGGAGCCTTAAAATATTGTGTGATTTTTTTATTCTTAATTGCAATACAAAAAACATCGCCATCAAGGCGATGCTTTATCGTTTGTTAATTTAATAAAATTGCTAATGTTAATGATTTTGTTGCATTGATGCATTTAATTAATCTTGTTTCAATGCTGTCCTTTATGCTTCCACATTCATCGTTCAAATAACAATTAATCAAACTTGAAGCATTAAAACACACTTTTGTAAGCAATTTTGCAATATCCAACATTGAAAAATCATATATTTCTTCTTCTGCAACTTCTATTTCCAAACTTTCTTTTACTTCAACAAAAACATCTCTTATCATTGTTGATAAAAGCGCCGTTGCTTGTTTTAAAGAATTTTGAGCATCAATTATCTCTCCATTTTCCATAGAAATAGCATTAGATATTAAAAGTCTGTTTGCTTCTGATGCGTTTTCAATTAACTCAGAAAGAATTGCAATATTTTTATTCATAACTACTTCCTTTTTTTTAAATATAACATATTAAAAATTTTTTAGCAAACAAAAAATTCTACTATTCATTTGATAAATTTTTAGATATATTATATTATTCTTATATGAATTTTAAAAAGTGGTTTCACGAAAACACATCAGATTTAACAAACAAAACAATTGCAATAACAGGCTCAACAGGCGGTATTGCAAAATTTTTGGTTAAATCTCTCGCTTCATTAAATGCTAATTTTATTTTTTTAAATAGAGATAAAAATAAAACACAAAAACAAATTGATGAACTTATATCACTTTTCCCTAATATCACAATCGACTTCATTGAATGTGATTTATCTAACTTTGATAGCGTGAAATCTGCAACAAAGATTCTTAAACAAAAACAAATTGATATTCTATACCTTTGCGCTGGTGCTTATAACGTTCCTAGATATAAATCTGGTTTAGGCTATGACAACGTTTTCCAAATAAACTTTATTTCTCAATATTTAATTGCAAATGAACTCTTAAGCAACATAAA
>JBGVFL010000032.1:0-11563 GCA_045120995.1 Candidatus Onthoplasma sp.
TCTTGAAAACCGGTAGGTGATGAAAGTCGCGCGGGGGTTCGAATCCCTCTTTCTCCGCCATTTATATCGCGGGATGGAGCAGTCTGGTAGCTCGTCGGGCTCATAACCCGAAGGTCGTTGGTTCAAATCCAACTCCCGCAACCAAATTTTACAAATTTCAACAAAAAATGAGTCTATTCGCTAGACTGATTTTTTTCTACTAATTTTAAATCGTTGATATTGATGCTTACTTCTTCACCACATATATCGCCATTTTCATCAACTCCAGTGAAATCAACTAACATTTCATTTTTTATCATTTCATTAAGAACTATAAAACCTTTATCTCCGCAATGAACCCCGTGTTTAGTATATTTATCTTTTTCAACAATCACTTCAACTAAATCACACTCTTTGAATTTGGGTTTAGTTAAAACTATATCTTTTTCTGATTTCATATTATCTTTTAAATATTTATCTATTTCTTTTATTATATTTTTAGGTAATTCAACATCTTCTTTTTTAATTGTTTTGTTATCTACTTTACATATTGTTGATTCGCCAATATTGTTATCGTTAAAAAACATTACTTCACTAAAATCAAAATTGGAAGAAAGAATTATTCCGTGAAAATCTAATTGCAAATTTAATTTTTGCAATTCTTCTGTTAATTTAGTTATCTTTACTATATCATATTTTTTCATTTAATTCTTCCTCCAAATGGTGTTGTGTTTTGAAGTTCGCCTTCAGGGTAAAGCATCCAACCAGAATAAAAACTTTTGCCATTATCTAATGTTATTGGAATTGCCAATCTTTGACCATATTTGTCTAGTTTTTTCAGCTTATAATTTCCTTGTAAATAGTTTTCTTTTGCCTGTTTGCAATATTCTTCGATTAATCCATTAGTGTTATCTATGGTATATCCCCAAGTTTCAAAAAGTTCTTTTTTACCTTTTGAATATTCGCCGAAAATATATTTTTGAAATTTATCTATCGAACAGTTTGCAAAAGATTTAAGTTTTACTTTAGAAAATTCCACATTTTGTGTTTGACAATCACATCTAGGATGCAATAAACCATCAGTATTTGGAACTTCATTTTTAGGCATATTCCATTTTACAAAATAACAACCATCTAAAACTGTACATATTAAGCAATGACCAAATTTTGCAAGTAAATTTCTCATTAACTTCCTAAACCAATTATTTTTATTTGGGACTAGAAAATGCCACCATTCAATCCAAGTGTTATCAACAACTTTTCCGTCTATTTCTTTATAATTATCAAAAACCCCCATATTTTACCTCAATAAGATTTTAACATAAGAATTTTTGAAATAGACTTAGATATGTCAATTTATATAAATATAATATCATAAAATAACAATATTTTCAAGAGTTCTATTAACATAACTTACGCTCAACCAAGTAAAACAAAAAACGAACCGTGTTTGGTTCGTTTTTTAATTTAATTTTTTGAATAAAGTTAACATTCTTTCTTTGTAATTGTTTTTGTGGTAGAAATTTTTTGCAATTTCGTTATATGCGAAAACATCAATTTGGGCATACTCACATTTTATAGATTTAAAATATTCCTCAATTTTGTTTAGTAATAACATTCCACAACCCTTGCTTCTAACTTTTTTGCTTACTATTAATTCTGCAACAATTCCTTTTTTGGGGCAAGTGTAATCTAACTTGTCTCTGTCGTCGTAATTTTGAACAAAACCGGCAATAAAACCAATAATATTATTTTCTTCAACAGCAACAAAAATTTTACCTTGTTGAGAATTGCAATCTTCTAACATATATGTAAAATACTTTTCTCTATATTCGGAGGATATTATATTAAGATTATATTTATCTATTTGAATAACATATTCTTGCAATTCAACTAATAAATTTTTAACACTTTCAAAATCTTTACTTTCAATTTCTTTTATTTCCATACAAATATGTTAGCATATCTTAAATATATTTTCAAGTGTTCTAGCTGAATAAAAAACGAACCGTGTTTGGTTCGTTTTTTAAGAATTAAATTTTTAGAATAAATCGTCATCGTCGTCTTCATTTTCGCCAGATTTTCCAGCCATAATTTTATTTCTTTCTTTAATGTCGAAGAAAACTTTATCTTCATCAAACATTCTTCTTGAAACATAAGTTCCGTGAACTTTTGTTAAATCATAACATTTTGCTTTATATGCTGGAGTTATTTTTGTTTTTAATGCAGCATTTGGAGTGAATGTTTTAATAATAATTTGTTCTTTATCTCTGAATGACATTAATTCTTCTGGATAAGCGATAGGAATCGATTGATTTTGAGTGCTAACAGATTTAGTTTCTTTTCCATCTGGACCTTTGCTTTTATTTTCGCTTGTAATAACAATTGTTTTCTTTCCAAGAAGTTCACTAAATTCTTTGTTAGTTGTCATATCTTCAGATGCAACATAAACTTGAATTGGGCAGTTATCTTTGATGATTTTACCTTCGTCTTGGCCGTAGTTTTGATATAATTGGCTATATGATTGAACGCATAGAATGAAGAATATTCCACGAGAACGACCAACAGCCATACTTGAACCAAATTCTGGGAATTTTGGCATATTACCAAATTCATCAAGAACAAAGTATACGTGGCGTTTTAATTTTCCGCCCAGATCTTGAGCTTTATCAACCAAACGTTTATAAAGTTGAGTAACAAACAAGATAGCAAGTGGATAACGAACTCTAATTTCATCTGGAATAATTAAGAATATTGCAGTTGGTTTTTCATCAACACCGGTGAAATCAACTTCAGTGTGAGAAACCATAAAACTAATACCAGTATCACTAAATAATGAAACCATACCAGAAACAAATCCCATATAGTTTTTAGTTGTTGTGTCGGCATTTTGAAGGGCTTGGCTAGCTAAGTCTGGAACTTTACTAAATTTTTCACGATAATCAAATAAGTATTTTTTAAGTGTTGCAAATGTGTCTCTGCCTGAATCAGTTGTATTACATATTTTATATACATTATATAGATTGTATTTTTCTTCTGTTAATCCTAATTCTGGAATACGGCTATCTTCAAGCATTGCAAGCATAACACCGTGGATAAGTCTTCTTGCTGTTTTTTCCCAAGAAGGATCTTTAGCGCTTTCAATAGGAGCAAGTGTTGAACAAATATCTCCAAGTGTTGAATAGGTGTCATCTCTTAGTTTGTTTGAGATAACTTTCATATCATTATCCATAACCATACGATCAACGTAAGCAACGCCGTTAAACTCAAACCAAGTTTGAGTGTTATGGTCAAAACTTCTTTGAAGAATTAAATTATAGTTTCTTGGATTGCTGCCTGCTGGGTGAACTTTAACTTCAGAATCCAAGTTGAAACTTCTGTGATACATTTGATAAGGATAACTTAAAGGATTCCATTGCATTGACTCTGAAGGGTTACGCAAATCTAAAACTTTAACATCATATCCTTCTTTTCTTAACTTGTTTGAACAATTATCATAGAGTTCGCCCTTAGGGTCTGTGATAACAAATGAAGGTTTAGCTGCGGTTGAACTCATAAGTTGCAATGTTGGAACGATATATCTCCAAGTTTTACCAGAAGATGTTGTACCAACAACTAGAGTATGAATTGGTTCAACAAAATTGACGTCCATTCCATTGCCTTTTTCTTCAGCTCTAACCAAAATTCCATCTTTTGAACAAGATTTTAAAGAAGAAAGAGTGTTGTAGTTAAATGCTTTAACTTTTTTAAGGTCTTCTTCTGTAACGAAATCTTTATCGAAGAATTGGTTAACCTTTTTACCTCTAGCATCGGTAACTTTTTCAATTTCATCTGTCTTTTTCTTCTTGTCCTTACCATCCATAATCCTCAATAGGCGATAAATTAAATAGCCAATAACAGTGAAAAATGTTATAGCAAAAACAAGTGTGTGTTTTAAATATTTTGTGTTGAAATCAAAACGAATTCCACCTGGGTGTTTAAATGAGCTTACAGCAACAACAGCAACAACGTATGCAATAGCTGCAACAATTAAATATCTTAATAGTTTTTTAGCAAAATTTTTCATAACAAATCCTTTTAAATGTTAAAAATTCACTAAAGATATAATATAACATTTATTGTTTTCTGTCAAATGAATTTTAATCTGTTCAAACTTACATTTTTTTATTTTCGGTTTTATATTTGAAGAATAAAAGAAAATTTTTTGCTAAAAATAGTTTTAATTCACTATATTATCAGGTTTTTATGTTAAAATAATGTTGATAAAAGGTAAATTTATATATTACAAAATAAAAAAATAAAAAAATATTAAAAAATTTTTAAAAAATATTAAAATTTGCTTGATTTTAAAAATTTAACTTGGTAATATTATGTCATAGATTGGCACAAATCATCTAATTGTGCAATTAAAGGGGGAAAATATATGAATATGTTTTTAACAAATGTTTCTATGCTTATGGCAGAAGCTATAGCCACAGGAATCGGTTGGTTGGACACATTATTGAATTCAGTAACAAAAATCATTAATCCAATCTTAATTATGGTTGCATTTGCAGGTGTTTTGTATGCTATCGTAGTTGGTGTTAAATTCGTTAGAGCTGACAACAAAGATGAACGTGACGAAGCTAAACAAAAGTTGATTACAGTAATCATTGGTATTGTTGTAACTCTTGCATTAGTTGCATTGTTCTATTTCTTGGCTTACAATATCGGACCAGGCGAAATATTCGATGTGGAAGAACTTTTCATGGATAAAAAATAAAAATAAGAGCATTTATTGCTCTTTTTTTTGCTTTTTAATGGATTTTTTATTTAACTTTAAATATATTTATATTTAATTTAATTGTTTTATATTTATTTTTTTGATATAATTAATTAAATTAATTTAATTTTACATTTTTGAAATAAAATAAGAGAATAAAAGAAAGGAGGTTGCATAATGGCTGATAACGAAGACTATTACGATGATATTGAAGAAGAATTGGAAGATGAAGAAGATGAAGATGGAATGTCTGAAGCTGAACGATTACAATTTGAGATGGAAGAAAAAATCTTGAAAAACAAATTGAAAGCAACCTTTGTTAAAGTTTTGCAAAGTGGAAAATCAAAACTTTCATCTGTTGAAAAAAAAGATATGAACAAAGCAAAGCAACACCCAAACTTAAAGGGAGATATAAACAGAATTAATCTCATTCTTGGAGTTAATAAAGCAAAGCTTGCTTATAAGTTAATGGCATCAAGTCCGGCTTTAGGATATGTTTGTATTGGAGTTTTAATTTTGTTCCTTGTTATTGCTGCAATTGCTGCAATTGGTTCAATAATGCCATGGTTATTCCCGAAAGATGAAAACAACGATGGAACGGTTAATGCTGCAAATGGAATAACAGGAGTTGATTTCTATGGCGCTAGAATGGTGTATGGTGATAATGATAAGGCAACTAAAGCTATTGTGGAAGATTATGTTGAATTTGTGGAAAACGGAATTTTAGAAGTTGAACAAATAACAAGTGTTGTTGCTGAAAATGGTGGAAGCAGTTTTAATGTTGAGTTAACCGTTAACCTAACAATGCCAGATGAAAAATTTGATTATTCAAATTTCGATGAAACAAATTTTAGTAGCAACTATTCTGAACTATATGCAATTGTTTATGATATTGCAAAAATGGTTTATAAAATAGATAATGGAGTAGATTTTAACGGTGTTTCATTAGTTCAATGTGTTGATGGAATTAAGTATTTCGGTTATGGTGATGTTGCTGGAATTAGTTCAATGGTAACAGAAGCGATAGTTAATAAAGTAACTTATGTTAGTTCAAATGATACAGAAGGCAAATTAACAATAAATGATATAAGTGATACTGCTCGAAACAAACTTCAAACCTATTATTCAACATATTCAACAGCGAGAACTGAAAAGCTATTTGTTAAAGACTATATTCTTCAAGGTGAAAATATGATGAGCGACATAAAGAAAGAAAACTATGTTGCAATGATATTTATGGCTAGAAAAAATGTTGTTTTCACAAAACTTTCATTTGCTGTTGGTAATGCTGATTTAACAAATTTTGTAATCAGTGTTAACGGTCAACCAATGTCAACAGATGGAGACAATTTGGGTGATGATAAAAATCAATCTTATATCTACTCTGAAACAGGAATTATAAGCTGTGGAAAATTTCCAGATATTGATGAAAATAATTTAGGTGCTCTTTCAAATGAAATGAGTTTATATGATATTGCAAATTTAACAAATTATTCAACATATTTGATGCAAACAACATCTCAAGGCGAAAACCCAACAAACTATTTAACAGTTAAGAAAAATGGTGTTGTTGTTAATTTATTTAACACAGAAGCGTTTAATATTGTGGAATTTGAAACCACGTGGCAAGCTGCATCATAGCTAGTTTGCGAATGGTTTCGCAAACGTAAGCCCTAACTTGCTTGCCACGTTTGCCCCATTCGAAGCACAGAGTTAACTTCTCTGAGTTTCAAAAAATGTTAGTTAAATTGTTTGAAATTATGGTTTTATAAAAGTTAAAAATAAGAAAATTGTAAAAATTAAGGGTTTTAAGGTTGGTTTTTAAATATAAATTTTTAATAACTCTTGCTTAAAACAAATTAATAGTATATAATACTATTATAAAAAAATTAAAAAACGAGGGGAGAAAAGTATGGTAGATGTAATACTTGGTGTTATCGGAACAATTCTATACCCACTATTCAGCATATTGTTTGTTGCAATAGATGCTGTTCAAGCAGTGTTTTATGCTTTCGCTGGAATAGGTGATATTTATTTTGGTTCTGGTGGTAATGCGTTTGGAGGAACTCCAGTTACTTCTGGAAACTCAGGTGCTAATGATGACACGGGAATTGTTTATTTCTTATTGAACAACGAACTTGTTAAAAATATGTTTTTGTCAATAATGATATTGGCATTCTTCTTGGTTATCATTTTCACAGTTTTTGCATTTGTTAAAAATATTTATTCTGCAAAACCAAAAGGCTGGAAAGAAATTGTGTTGAATGCACTTAAGGGAATGGGAAACTTTATTTTAGTGCCTGTTTTAGTTCTTTTGGGTGTTTGGCTTGGAAACATTCTTTTGGTTGCAATAAATGGCGCAACAAGTTCGGGTGGCGCAACAAAGATGTCTAGAAAACTGTTTATGGCAAGCGCATACAATGCCAATATATATCGAAATGAAAACGGCGGTTTATTTAATGATCCATACGAAAAGGTTAGTGCATTAGTGTCAAGTAGTGGGCTTAACATAACAGTTGAAGATAATCAAAGCGATGAATACTATGCTGAAATCGTTGATAGAGTTTATGCTGAAAGCAATGTAAGTATTTATGAATGGTTTTCTGTTGGAGACTTCTATAATCTTTATCAGATAAATTATTTGGTTTTAATTGTTGGCGGAATATTTATGCTGTATGTTCTAGGAGCTATCACAGCAGGAATGGTTAAACGTTTGTTTATGCTGATAATTTTATTTATTATAAGTCCTGGAATTTGTGCCCTATATCCACTCGATGAAGGTTCGGCGGTTAAATCGTTGAATGGTGAAGTTAAAAAGAATATATTGAGTGCTTATGGTGCAGTTGCTGGAATGAATATCTTCTATAGCATTTTGCCATTGATTGATAATATTATGATTGGTGGAAGTGGTTTTTGGGCTGGCTTGGCTCATGTTGGCGTTGTAACAGATATTGTTCAAATATTCATTATGGTTATTGGCTTGATGATGGTTAAAGATATTATTTCATGGATTGCCAATATTATTGGTGGCGGAGATGCATTTAGCGCAGGAGGAGGCCTTCTAAAAGGTGCTTATGGCAAAATAAAAACAAACACAAAGAAAGCTCTAAAAGTTGGCGCAGTTGCAGCACCATATGTTACTGGAGCATTCAGAGGTATGAGAAATCTTGGCAGGTCGGCATTGGACACAACAGCAAGTTGGTTTAAAGGAGCTGGTGCTGCTGTTAGTAATGTTGCTAGCAGTGCAAGGTCTGGCTTGCAGCAAGCACAAGAAAAGAGAAAAACTAAAAAATTATTTAATGAATTAATGGATGTTCAAGATTTTGAAAACAATACAGGAACAGCAAGATCGCAGAGACGTGGTAAGAGAATAATTGCTAGAAGAGAGAGAAAGGAAGCTTGGCAACAAAAGATTGACAATGCAAAACAAACTGTATCAAGTGCAGTAAAAAGAACTGGAAAGAAAATTGGCGACACCGCTCACGACGCATGGGAAGGAGTTAAAACCTCAGACTTTGGTCAGGCTGTAGGAAGAGCTGGAACAGCTATTGGAAATGCAGGTAAAGCTGTTGGTGTCGCAGCTAAAAAAGCAGGAAAGAAAATTGGTGACACTGCTCACGACGCATGGGAAGGAGTTAAAACCTCAGACTTTGGTCAGGCTGTAGGGCGAGCAGGAACTGCAATTGGAAATGCAGGCAAAAAAGTTGGCGCAGCAACTAAAAAGGCAGCAACTTGGGTTGGAGATAAGGCAACAGCTGCAGGTAAAGCAGTTGCAGGTTTTGCTAAAGATCAAGCTTCGCGTGTTGCAAATAGTGAATTTGTTACTGCCGTTAAAGATGAAAGTGAAGCATTTGCTGGCTCTGCAAAACGCTTAGTTAGAGATGTTTATGAAGAATCTGGAATGAAGAAAGAAGTTGGAGAATATTCAGAAGTTACTTCTGGCGTTAAAAAGAGAAGAGAAGCTAGAGATGAAGCGGAAAAGAAAGGTAAATATGGCGTTAATGATGCAGTTGCTACAGCTGAAAAATACACTCATCTTGACACAATGAGTTCATCATTAATTAATGCTTTAGGTGATAAGTTCGGAGAAGTTCTTGTTAAGAGATTATTTAAAGGTAAAGATGGCTTAGAAAGCTTAAGAAATACCTTAGGTTTAGATGAACAATCTAAATCATCTGATTTATCTTATTTGGATTCTGTTTTAGAAAAACTAGAACATTATAGAGAAAGAATTAATGGGGCGGCAGACGAAAAAGAAAAAGAAGAGTGGATTAATGCTGCTAAGAAGTTTGCAATGGAAACAGATTCAAAAGGAAATGCTCAATTACAAAGAGCTTTAAATGAAGCATTTAGACTTTTCTCAAACGAAGAACTCAAAGTTGATATTAAAAATAAAGTTGAGTTTGATACAAACTCTCTTGTTAGAGGCATGATTGAAGCAAGTAAAAAATCTAATAAGCAATTGGCTCAAATTATGCAAGATTTTGCAAAAGAACTTGTTAAAGAAATTGAAGCTAAAGAAAAGAAATAAAATTAATAAAAAGCTGAGCAGAAAAATCCCATTTGGAAAAACTTCTTCCTATGGGATCTTTCACAAAGCTGAAAAATATATGATTTTCGATTTGAAAATTATTCAGTTTTAACATTGCTGAATTAAAAACAAAAATGTTAAAGGGGTAAAAAGTATGATTAGGTATATTCCCGGTAAAACTAGGGTTAAAACAGAATTTTTAAGAGGGCTTGGTTTTGGAGATATTATCCTTGCGGTGATATGTCTTATCTTTGCGGTGGTAATTTTAGCTAGTAACCTTTTTAAAATCGGTGGAGTTGATTACAGGTGGTATGCATTAATTGGTTGGGTTGGATTCTCTATTGTTTTATATCTTCCTATTGATGAAGGATTAAGACTTTGGAGTTCTATCACATTGATCTTAAGATTTTCTGCCTTCCCTAAAAAATATATCAAGAGCGGAAATCAAAAGGGCTATAAATCTATGGAAATGATTACTCCATTCTTTAAAATTGATATGGGTAAATTTATAGATTTTGGAAGTTATGCTGGAATTGTTTTGGAAATTCAACCTGTTGCAATGGACCTTATGCAAGAAAAGGCTCAAGATGCATTGATTCATACGTTTAGTAAAGCTTTAAAAAGAATGTCGCAATATCAAAGGGCTTCAATTATTAAAACAACAAAACCAATGAGATTTGATAAGTTCTTAAAAAGCGACGATAAGAAATTTGAATTGCTTAATGAACTTTATGAACAAGGGCAATATAACGAAGCTGAAATGGATGCTCGTGGTTACATATTCCGTGAGAGAGTTGAAATTCTTAACAATGCTATTAATGCTGAACCAATTCTTCAAAAACATTATTATCTCGTTATTTATGGAGAAGATAGAACAAACTTGGAAGAAACTGCAGAGGGTATTTCAAGAGACCTTGCAACAGGACAATATACACTTCTTTCAAATATTCTTTATGAAGATGATTTAATAAGTTTCTTGAAATCAAATTATCAAGATGTTTATGCTGAACAAGATATTGATGGGTTAGCTCCAAGTCAATATAATGATTGGATTATGCCAAACAAAGTTGAGTTTAAGGTTGGACGTCTTCAAATGGATAAAGTAAACTATAAACAAATGGTTATTTCTAACTATCCTTTGGAAGTTGGAAATGGTTGGGCTTATCCGTTATTTAATCAAGATAAAACTAGAGTTATAATGAATATTTTGCCGGTTGAAAAGGAAAAAGGTGAAAGAACAATCGACCGTGCTATTATGGAAAAAGAATCAAAACTTGAAAGAACTTTCCGTTCTTCAGAATTGATTGAAAAAGAAGCAGATATTGAATCGCTTCATAAATTATTAAAAGATTTAAAAACAAACAATGAACAACTTTATGATGTTTCAATTCATATAAGAGTTGAAGAAGATTATCGTAAAGAAGTTAGAAACGTTCTAAAACAATATGGTTTCAAATATTCAGATTTGTTTGGTCGTCAAGTTGATGCGTTTGTATCTTCTAGTGTTAACAGAATAGACACATTGGCACCATTCTATAGAAGTATGCCTTCAACAACAATTGCGGCTTCTTTCCCAATGGTAGACTCAGTTATGCAAGACCCAGCAGGATTCTGTATTGGAACATCTGCAACAAGTGGTTATCCAATATTCACAGACTTCTTCATTCGTGATTCTAAAGCTGGTCGTATTAACTCTAATATGATGATTATTGGTAAATCTGGTTCAGGAAAATCATACGCAACAAAATGTATTTTAACAAATCTTGCAGCCGATAGAACAAAAATGTTTATTCTAGACCCGGAACAAGAATATGATATTATGACATTAAATCTTGGTGGTAAGGTTATTGACGTTGGTACAAATAAATCAGGTATCATTAATCCATTCCACGTTATGGCATCTTTGGAAGACTTAGACGAAGAAATTGAAAATAATGATGATATGGATAGTGATCAAATTGATGAACTTGTAAGTAAGAGTACAAACAAAACTTTCTTTACTCACTTACAATTCTTGGAACAATTCTTTAGAGCAATCTTGGAAGGTATTAGCTCAGACGCATTCGAAGCATTGAATACATTGGTTGTTGAATTATATAACAAGAAAGGTATTGACCAATTCTCAAACATTGCAAGTTTAAAAGCTGAAGATTATCCAATATTTGATGACTTGTTTGCATTAATTAAAGAAAAATTATCAACAGCAAAAGATGCTTATTATCGTCAAAACCTATTAGTTTTGGAAAACTATATCCAAAAATTTGCAACAGGTGGAAGAAACTCAGACCTTT
>JBGVFL010000033.1:0-14998 GCA_045120995.1 Candidatus Onthoplasma sp.
TATCTGTTGCGACACAAACGAATTTTATTTTAGTATTTTCCTGTTCCAAATTACCAAATTCTTGATTGAAAATTTTCTTCACTTTATTTATGTTTAAAATATTTCCTTTAAATAACGTTGAAACCAAACTAAAATTCCCAATACTATTGAATTTAGAAACTAATTTTTGCATATAATCAGTATCTTTGCCCATCGCATACATTCCACCAACTAATGCGCCCATACTTGTGCCAACAATTAAATCTGGTTTAATACCTTTCTTTTCAAGCGCTTTAATAACACCAATATGTGCATATCCCTTTGCTGCGCCTCCACCTAAAACTAAGGCAAGTTTTTTCATATTCACCCCATTACAATAATAATATTATATATGATAAGAATTATTAAATCAAATAAATTTATATCTATATTATTGATTATTATGTGTGTAATAATAATTTTTAACCCAACATATTATGCAAAATCTTGTCTTAATGGAATTTCTGTTTGGGCATTTAAAGTTCTTCCTTTATTGTTTCCTTTTTTTGTTTTAACTAAGCTAATTAATAATTTGAGTAATCACAAAAAGAATTCTATGGACAAACTTTTTTGCAGAATTTATAATACTCCAAACGGAAGCCTATCAACTTTCATTTTATCAGCACTTTCAGGTTATCCTATGGGCGCAAAACTAATTTGTGATATGCATAAGAATAAGCAAATAAGTTCCGAAAAAGCTCAAAAAATGCTTTCCTTTTGTTCTATTAGTGGACCAATGTTTATGATTGGAACTGTTGGCGTTTCAATGCTTTCAAACTTTAGAGCCGGAGTTATTATTTTAATCTCGAATATTTTAGCAAGTCTGATTAATGGATTGTTATATCGTGGAAAAACCCAATCACAAGATAACGCATCTACTTCATTTATCAAAAATCAAGTTTCACTATCTGAATGTGTTTACGATTCATTAATCTCTATTCTAATGGTTGGAGCGTATATTGTTTTAAGTTTTATTCTGTTGGATATGTTGAAAATTTTACACATTACAGAATTATTTTCAAATGCTATATGTGGTGTGTTTAACATAAACAGATATCACAATGTTGTATCTTCTGTTTTTAATGGTTTTTTTGAAATAACTAGAGGAATTTATGATTTATCTCTAACAGGAGTAAGTTTAAAATTAAAAACAATACTATCTAGTTTTCTTGTTGGATTTGGTGGTTTTAGCATAATGCTTCAAAGCTTTTCTTTTATAGAAAAAATTGAAATGCCATTTAAAAAAATGTTAATTCAAAAAACAACTCAATCAATTTTATCTCTCATTATTTCCATTCCCTTCTCCCTATTAATTTTAAATTAGTGATTTTGTTTGACAAAAGCTGTTTTATTATATAAAATTTATTATATAAGTTTAAGGGGAAAAAATGAAATCAAAAAAATTTATTTATCTTCATAAAGATGTTAAACAACTTAAAGTTGATATTGTTTTTAGAATATTATTTTCTTTGCTCTTTTTGGCAATTTTTGTTTGGCAGTTTATTTTTATGATTTTATACATTGTTCAAAACAAATTTTCAAATCCACATGGTGTTGTTTCAGCTATTGTTTTAATATCTGCATTATTACTTTGTATCACAACGTTTTACTATGCATTTAAAGATTTCCAAATAATTGCAGCTGTTAAGATGACTGGGCAATGCGTTAGTTCTGTAAGCATTTTATTTCCAACTAAGAAAACAAGTTTTATAAAACTATATAATTATCTTATCCAATTCTTAACATTGGCAACAACACTTGTTTTAATTGCTTCACTAACTTATGCAATTTTAGAAGTTACAGTTCTATCTTCAATTTCATTTTATATGCCACTTCTATTAATGATTTGTGTTTCTGGATATAGTTCAATTTATCATATAAAAGATGAAATAACAACTCAAAATACAGTTCAAGAACAAACACCTTTGTATTAAAAAAAACACCGATAAATTCGGTGTTTTTTTAATCATCAATAATCTTATTGTATACGTATTCGTAGATGTTTGCAGCAAGTTCTCTCCACTTCTTGCAAGCAACTGTTGAGTTATGTCTTGTATCTGTTTTGATTGATAAGGTGAAGATTGATTCTGTTGTTAACGGCTCCAATATTTTAAGGTCAACAGTATAACTGCCATCTTCATTTTTATATGATTTAGCTATATATTCTTGATTGCGTTTGAATTGCAATTTATTTTCTTGAGCAAATTGTGCAATATTATCTCTCAAACTTGCTGGAATTCTTGTGTAAAATTGAGATAAACATTCTCTTCCTGCAACTGTAATATTATATCTATTCTCATCACTATCTGTGTTTGGTTTATAAACAAATTTTGAAACTATTAGTTGGCTTAACAAATCTTTACAATCCATCCAATTGACCCAATTGTTTTGGCTAGAACAAATTTCCAAAATTGAATTTTCAGTTAACGGAATTTCCATTTTATCTAGCACATATAATAATATTAACTTGTTCACAGTGTTGTCCGCCACAAATTCCATAGTTCAATACTCTCCCATAATAATTGGTAATATTATACACTAAAATAGATTAAAAGACAACTTAAAATTAATATCTATTAGCAATTTAACCATATAAATTTGTGATATTCGACAATTAAAAACTTAATAATATTTCTTGCCAAACTTATTTTCTCTATGATATACTCATTATAGAATATAATGTGGGGTGTTATGAGCGAAATTAAAGAACTTAAACCATTTAATAATAGTTGTGAAGAATTTATGATGGGAAAATACATTTTAGCCGACATAAAAATTTCTTCAATCTTAAAATTAATAGCAGAAGATGAAAAACTTAATAATATTGTTGTTAGTTGCTCACAAGATTACGATTTTGCAACAGAATTTAAGAAGTATGCAGTTATAACTGAAGATCTTACTCTTTTTTCCATTCCTTCAAACGATAAAGAAATCATAGCTTTCGTTTATAATCTTTTATATAAATTTTCAATTGGATCTATTAAATTTCAAGATTTTTTAGCTAGATTCTATAATGCTGAAAATATAAACGGCAAAGGATTTGCTGAATTTGCCAAAAATGTTATCAATCCATTCAAAAATGCAATAAATAATATTTATTCTAAAAGGCATATCCTTGTTGAAACAAAAGATTATCAAAACAATGTTTACAACAAAATAATGTCAACTATTAAATTAATTCTTAAAAATGTTAATTTGTATAAATTAAATATGAACTCAAAAGAAGAATTTACTATGCTTTTAAACTCACTCTACTTTGCAAGTGAAAAGAATGATAGAAAAATGGTCTTCTCACTAATGATAGGTTTAGACTATTTTACTAAAGCAAACAAAAAAACCAGAATAGCATATTTAAGCCTTGAAGAATGTTTTGAACAATAAACATTCTTTTTTATATGTTTAAATTATATTAAAGACATTTGGTTTAAAACTTATATAATAAAAATTTAAAATCTAGATAATAAATTAAAATTTTAAAAGTTCTTAAAAAAAATTGCTAAAAAGTGTTGCATTTTTTTTTATTTTCATATATACTAGTAAAGTAACGTGGCACCATCGCCAAGTGGTAAGGCTCGGGTCTGCAAAACCCTCATCACCAGTTCGAATCTGGTTGGTGCCTCCATCTTTAATTATTATGCCGGTGTGGCGAAATGGCAGACGCACGGGACTTAAAATCCCGGGTCCGTAAAAGGACGTGTCGGTTCGACCCCGACCACCGGCACCACATAGCAACTCAATTTTATGTTGAGTTGTTTTTTTATTTATATCACTCTTTTCTCTCCTTTTGAATAGTATGAGATAAGGGACAAATGTTAGCATTCTGCCCTTAAATAAGGAGAAAATAATGGAATTTTATAATAAATATTATGATGACAATATGGATCATGAAAATAGAAATAAATTCAACAATTCACATCGCCACGATAAAAAAAGAAATTGTTGTATGAAAAGAGTTGAAGAAACTTTTTGTTGTTACCCTTCTTACTACAATGAAGAAAAGGAAGACAAAAAAGAAGAACACTTCTACCCTTGCTATGAAGGAACCTTTACACTCTGCCCTATAAAATCTTCTTGTAACAAAAGTGAAGAAATTAAACACAACAAATGTAGTAACAATAATGATGGGCAAGAAAATAATGATAACAGATATTTCAGAAATAGATGCTGTTTCTGCAGATTATTCTCTCGTTGGTAATCAAATCAAAAAAGGTAGTCGTTTGACTACCTAATACATAACTTCTCCTTATAAATTCTACTCAAATTCTACTCAGCAGAAAAAATTACCATAAAAAATAGTGTGTAAACCAACAATTTACACACTATATATGATAAAAACAAATAAAAAAGACCACAAAATGTGGTCATCTGGAGCGGAAGACGAGATTCGAACTCGCGACATTTGCCTTGGCAAGGCAACGCTCTACCACTGAGCCACTCCCGCAAATAAAATGCAATCGTCTGGTGGGAGATACAGGACTCGAACCTGTGACCATCTGCTTGTAAGGCAGGTACTCTACCAACTGCGCTAATCTCCCATATGCGATTGCAACAATACAAATATAACATATTAAAAAAACAATGTCAACAAATTTTTTAATATTTTTTAAAATTTTTAATTTTTTTTTATTGCTCATCTATTTTAATGTTGACAAAACTTTAAATAAGAGTATAATTAGGCATTGGAGAGAAAACAATGAAAATATACGGAAAGCAAGTTTTAATAGGTTCAAAAAAAATATGTATGGAATATACCACTAAAATTATTGGCGGTTTTGATGATTGTCAAATTGGACATTATGATTATAAAGACACCACTCTTGAAAAAGATATTATCTTTATTAAAGATAAACAAGGTTATTTAATTGATATTAGAGATATTGATGGAAGTGGATTTTTAGCTCTAAATATTTTTGGATCAGTTTCAAGATATAAAACAGAACCCCACCACGCTGGAGATTTATTTGTTAGCAATTTAAAACCATATATGAGTGAAATAGATCAAGAAACTGTTTTTGATTTAAAAACATTACTTCAATCATTAAAAAAGGAAAATTCTTCAAAAGTTGAATTATAAAAAAGCACCAATTGGTGCTTTTTTTGCAACTATGAACAAGATTTTGTTGTTTTGTTGCTAGTTGATTTGCTGTTTGATGTTTTACATCTTCCACCACAAGCTTTTGTGTTTGACACTTTGTTTGAAGTTGCTTTTGCAGTTGAATTTGATTCACTTTTTGTGCTTCTACTTCCACTTTTCATATTGCTGTTACTTACAGCTTTTGATGAATTTTTTGTGTTTGAAACATTGCTTGTGTTTGTGGTTTTATTTTTACCAAACATTTTAAATCTCCTTTTTGTAGTCTTGCTACAATTTTATTATGCGCAAAATTTTACAAAAAATTCACATTATAAAACTTAAAAAAGCACACAAAATATTGTGCGCTTTAATTTGTAAATGTCTATATATATTATTCTACTGATATTATGTAGTAATAAACAGGTTGCCCACCAAAAATAATTGATACGTCTACATTTGGGAATTTTTTCTCTAACAAGGTTTGAAGTTTTTCAGTGTCTTCTTCTGTTACTCCTTCTCCATAGAACAATGTTATATTGCTTGAATCTTCGTGTACTAATTTTTCAATTAAAGCAACAGTTGTTTCGTTCACATCTTTACCTGTAGTTAAAACAGAATGTTCATCAAGACCCATAATATCACCAACAGTTACATCAATTCCATCAACATTTGTTGTTCTAACAGCATAAGTTACAGAACCTGATTTAACAGACTCTATTACTTCTACCATATTTTCTTTATTTTCTTCAATACTGCTATTGGCATCAAATGTTAAAACAGCACTAACACCTTGCGGAATACTCTTAGTTGGTATTACAATCAAGTTTTTATCAGTAATGTCATTAGCTTGTTCTGCTGACATAATAATATTCTTATTATTAGGGAAAACAAAAATATTTTTTGCATTCACTTTATCTGCAGCTGTTGCAATATCGTTAGCGCTTGGATTCATTGTTTGACCACCACTAATAACATAATCAACATCAATATCTTTAAACACATTGCTTAAACCATCACCAGCAGCAACAGCAATCATTCCATACTCTTTCATAGGAACTTTTTCTTGCTTTTTGCGCAATTGACGATTTTGTTCTAACATATTTTCAATTTTAACGCCATTGAGTTCACCAAGTTGTAATGCATAACCCAAAGCTCTATTTGGTTCGTTTGTATGAACGTGTACTTTAATAAGTTGAAGGTCTCCAACACAAATAACACAATCACCTATTTCCATCAATCTAGTTCTTAAAGTGTTTATGTCTGCCTCAGTTGTTTTTTCATAAATATTGATAACAAAGAATTCTGTACAATATGCAAACTTAATATCAGCCAATGATTCATAGTTAACGTGTAATTCTTCGCTAGTTAAATCTTTTTCAACATTATCAACAAATTCAATTTCTGTCATTTCACCAGTGATTGCTTTATAGAATCCACTGAAAATATACATCAAACCACGACCACCAGCATCAACAACGCCAGCTTTTTTCAAAACAGGCAACATTTCTGGAGTCATTTGAAGAGTTGATTCACCATAAGCTAAAATTTCAGTGAAAAAATCCTCAAAAGTTTTTGCATTTTTGCAAGCAGTTTTTGATTTGTCAGCCATTGCCTTAATGATTGTTAAAATTGTTCCTTCTTTTGGAACTGTGACAGCTTTATAAGCCATTTCAGCACCTTGTTGAACAGCTTTTGCGAAATCCTTAATTTGAATTTCGTTTTCAACGCCCATCAACACAGAACAAATTCCTTTGATAATCTGAGAAGTGATAACACCACTATTTCCTCTAGCGCCCTTTAATGCTCCACGATTAAAAGAAACACAAACAGATTCAACTGTGTTTGATTCGCAAGCGTTCATTTCTGAAACAGCGCTTTTTAGTGTTAAACTCATATTAGTACCTGTGTCACCATCTGGCACAGGGAATACATTCAAAGCATCAATGTCTTTTTTCTTTTCTTCAACCAAAGAAAAAGCATTGGCAAACATTTTTCTTAACGTAGAACCGTTAATAGTTTTTCCCATAATATTAAACTCCTATACTCTAACATCTACTATATGCACAACAACATCGCTAACAATCATACCAGCGAAGCGTTCAACTGAGTATTTCACACTTTGTCTAATACTTTCTGCAACAGCAGTTGCTGAAACACCACAGTGACGCATTATAACATAGACGTCTATCTTCATACTATCATTGAGAAGAGAAGTAACAACAACCCCCTTATGTGCAGTTGTTATTGCATTACCTTTAAAAAAACTGCGTTGTGAAACTAAACCAACCACACCAACACACTCTAAAACAGAAACAGCAGCAACCTTACTGATTGCTTTTTTGCTAATACTGATTTTACCAAATGAATTAAATGTGGCTAACTTCATTATTCTCTCCGAAACTATTATATAATATTATTAATATAATTGCAAATGTTTTTCACGATTTTATAAAATTTTACCACTCTATTAATTGGAATTTTATAAATTTACACCCTAATAGGGTTTATTTATCTTAAACATTTTCTAGCAATTTCATAAAAACACTTGCATTTTTGATAAAACTATGCTAAACTATCGTAGTTTTGTAAAGAAAATATTACGGAGGTTATTCAATGAAGGTTTGTGAAATTTGCGGAAAAGGTCGCACAACTGGAAATAATGTTAGTCACAGTATGCGTCACACTAAAAGAACATTTGATGCTAACATTCAAAAAGTTGATGTTGAAATAGATGGAAAAAAAGGTAAAAAGAACATCTGTGCTAAATGTTTAAAAACTATGAAGAAAGAAGCTAAGTAATTAGTTTCTTTTTTTATAATGTGTATATTATAAAGCAGTAAAAAAGAAAGCAAAACCTGCTTTCTTTTTTATATTACATTTTTCCTGCTCCACATTTCGGACATGAATCAGATTTTTTATTGAATTTAGCTCCACAGTAATAACATCTCACATCTGTATCTTCTGGAATTGAAGTTTTTGTTTCGCCTGAAACAGTTTCTATTTTCTCTTTTTTTAATGATTTAATACAAATTATCAACGGTAAAGATCCAAATGCAGCAAAAATCACACCAAAGGCTACCATTAATAAGCCACCTGAAACAGAAACTGGACAATCTTCAGAAATTTCATTTGGATTGGATTCTAGATAGTAAATTGTAACCTCTTTTCCAACATCTTCTCTAAACTGCCAACCTTGATTACTTCTGACATTATCATAAAATTTTCCATCAATTGTGTAATCGTAAATAGCATAATAATAACCATCCATATTTGAGTATTCATTGTCAACACAAATAGCTGACACTTTGGAATAATCGTTTACATTAAAACATTCTGTAATCCCAAAAAAGCTCACAGAGAGACCAGACATAATAAACATTATCCCAACAATAATCCCTACTATTGAACCACTTACACCGCCTCCATGATGGCCGTGATCTCCTATAAAAATAGTTGTATTAGAGAAACCACGACCCGAGTGTCTTCTACCAAAACTGCTTGAGCCACGACTTCCTCCGCTACTTCCACCAAAAGAACTTCTTCCTCTTCCCATAAATGCTCCTTTTAAATTATTTATATTATATTCTCTTAATTTCTTAATGTCAAATAAAAAATACTTATCGACAATTTTTCAGTTAAAACGTCAATACTCACTTTTTAGGTTAAATTATCATATAAACTTATATGAAAATTTATGTTTGGAAAGCACCAAAATTGGTTGGTGCAATATTGAAATTACTTTTTAAGAAAAATGTTGAATATGTAGGGAAATAATTATAAACTACACTTTATTTCATTTATAATTGACTTTAATTCATCAATATTTAAACTCCTAGTTGAGTTGTATTTTTTATATGTTTTTAATTGTTTATAACTTTTAAGGTCTTCTTTTTTTAATTTTAAAACCTTATTATTTTTTAAGGTATAATACTTCCCATCACCAATTGAGGTATAATATCCTTCAGATAATCTCACAAGCATAGCCTTATTGTTTATTTGCTTATAAGCACAGTTATCACGCGTAGTAAGATATATTTTATTGCTTGGACCTATTGTTCTAATTGTAACATTAGAATATTGATTAGCATAACTTTTTTGCGGATTAAAATACTGTTTAAGTGAAAGATTAAACATCTCTAAAACATTTTCTAATAAATCAATATTCTCTTTAGAAAGTTTGGTTATTGATGTGTCTTTTTCATTAAATATCATATTATCCATAAAATGGAAAAAGCTTTTCATTAATTCTAAATCATAAGTTCTAACACAAATCGATGCTTTTCTATCATTTCTAATTGAAAAAGACAATCCAATCACACCTTTAGAACAGCCATCTATAATTTCAGAAACTATTCGTTTTAAATTTTCATTATCAAAGTTATCTATATAAAAACTTATGTATGGAGATAAAATCTTTAACTTTCCCGTTCCATTTTTATGTCCGGCACAACAGGCGATTGTTTCAATACCATTATCCCACATTTTTAATAACAAATTTTTAAGTTCTTTTGATCCCTCAGAAAAATCTTCTGCAAATTGATTTTTTTCTTTAATTGTTAACTTTTTTAAATTTAATTTTATTGGTTCTCCATTAATCATTTGCCACCTCTATTTTAAATTTTACCATTATTAATTACGAAATGTCAAACAACAAAAGAGAAGTTAGTCATCTAACTTCTCTTTATATCTTCTTGTTTTAGGATAAGCTCTATCATTTATGCTGTTTTCAAGTTCCTTGATTAATTTGATTTGAGATTTATCTAAATCTTTTGGCATTTCGCCTTTTAAGGTAACAATTAAGTCACCGTTGCCCAATCCTTTTAAATACTTAATTCCTTTGCCTTTAAGCGTGTATTTAGTATTTGATTGAGTTAATGGTGCAACGTCAATGGTTTGAGCTCCTTTTGGTGTTGGAACTTGAATTTTACCACCTAACAATAATGTTGTTATTGGGGCATAAACGTCAACATATAAATCGAAACCTTTTCTAACAAGCAATGAGTGCTCTTGAACAGTGATTGAAATTCTCAAATCTCCAGCAACACCATTTTCACTTGCTGTTTGATGCCCTTCACCATTTAAGCGAATTGTTTGATCGTTATCAATTCCTGCAGGGATTTTAACTTTCATTTTTGTTGTTACTGTTTTTAAGCCACTACCCTTACAGTTAGGGCATTTATCTTTAACAACCTTACCTTTCCCGTTACAATTTCTACAAACACCCGTTGTTCTTGTCATTCCAAATAAGGTTTGTTGAGTGTAGGTTACATGCCCTGTTCCATTACATTCAGAACAAGTTACATAATCACTACTTGACTTTGCTCCCGTTCCATGACAATCAGGACATCTTTCTTTCCTTGTTACGCTTATTTCTTTTTCACAACCAAAAGCCGCCTCTAAGAAAGTTATAACAAGATTCATATTAATATCTTCACCTTCTTCCCTTGCAGGGCGGCCACCACCACGACCACCAAGATTTGAGAATATATTGAATATATCTTCAAAACCACCAAAGCCACCTTCAAAGCCTGAAAAACCTTGCCCACCGCCAAAACCTTGTGGGCCATCTGCTGAGCCAAATTGATCGTAATTGGCTCTTTTTTGTTTATCACTAAGCACAGAATATGCTTCGTTTACTTCTTTAAACTTTTCAGCCGCTTCAGGAGTTTTGTTTAAGTCTGGATGATATTTTTTTGCCATCTGCCTATAAGCAGACTTAATTTCATCATCACTTGCATTCTTATTAACTCCAAGCGTAGAATAATAATCTTTATTTGCCATTGCAAATTCCTT
Organism: Candidatus Onthoplasma sp.; assembly: GCA_045120995.1. Lineage (GTDB taxonomy): Bacteria > Bacillota > Clostridia > Christensenellales > UBA1242 > Onthoplasma. The sequence goes on from JBGVFL010000033.1 coordinate 10,886, forward strand.
TTAATTTAATTAACTTTTCTTGCAAGAAAAGTTACAAAAGAATTAGTTACAAGTTGCTTGTTGACTTTTTATATCACAAAGTTTGTCATCAATTTGATGATATAATCTCTCCGCTTCACGCCAAGAATTTAAAGTAATTTCTTTTTTTGTTCTATTTTCAAAAATTAACATAACATTATATTTATCTGATAAACCTTTTTCATCGTTAAGTCGAACAATGTGAACTGATTGAACGAGTCCAAGATTTACAATATTCCCTCTACCACAAACCATAAAGTTTGGATTATCTAACAACGCATATGTTAATAGTCTTATATCAAAACATGAACTTGGAACAGTTTTAACTTTTCCATTTTCAACAAAGACTACATAATTTAAATGAACATACATCACTTCAAGTTGGTCTAAATCAATCAAATAGTCACTATCTTTATAAACAAAATGTAATATATTGTTGTTAATTTCAAAACCTTTTTGTTGCATTTATCTTTCTCCTAGTTGTATTATATCACAAATTGAAAGTTTGTCAAGATAAGCAAAGTTGAACAAGGCGGTTTGCCTTGTTCAATTTTTACTTGTTCTTTTGAAACTTTTCTTTCAAAGAAAAGTGATGATTATTCAACAACAACTTCAGGATCTCCGTCGTTATTTCCGCCATTGTTTGCATTTGGGTCGCCTTGTGGGTTTTGTTGCATATTTTGATACATCTTGCTGAACACTGTGTTAGCAACATTCATAAGGTCTTCACTTGCTTTTTTAAGTTCTTCAATGTCTTCACTTGCTAAGTGTTTCTTTGCTTCTTCACAAGCATTTGTTAATTGAGTTTTGTCTTCTTCGCTAAGTTTATCGCCATTATCTTTAACTGTTTTTTCAATGTTCATAATGCTTGCATCAAGGTTATTTCTTGTGTCGATAACTTCACGTTTTTTCTTATCTTCTTCAGCGAATTGTTCTGCTTCTTTAACTGCTTTATTGATTTCATCTTCGCTAAGGTTTGTTGACGCTGTGATTGTGATTTTTTGTTCTTTGTTTGTGCCTAAATCTTTTGCTGAAACATTAACAATACCGTTTGCGTCAATATCAAATGTAACTTCGATTTGTGGAATTCCTCTTGGTGCTGGTGGAATACCTGTTAATTGGAATCTTCCTAAAGATTTATTTTGAGCCGCAAATTCTCTTTCACCTTGAAGCACATTAATTTCAACACCTGGTTGATTGTCTTGTGCAGTTGAGAAAATTTGAGATTTCTTTGTTGGGATTGTTGTGTTACGTGCGATAAGCTTTGTGCAAACCCCACCCAAAGTTTCAATACCGAGTGATAATGGAGTTACATCAAGAAGAAGAACATCTTTAACTTCTCCGCCTAAAACACCAGCTTGAATTGCAGCACCAATTGCAACACATTCATCTGGGTTAATACCCTTGAATGGTGTTACAGGGATTTCTCTACTCAATGCTTCAACAACACATGGAACACGAGTTGAGCCACCAACTAAAACAACGTTTGAAATTTCAGATTTGTTAAGACCAGCATCTCTTAAAGCGTTTCTTGTGCAAACTAAAGTTGATTCAACTAGGTCTGCAATCATACTTTCAAATTTAGCTCTTGTTAAAGTATATTCTAAGTGTTTTGGTCCAGTTGCATCAGCTGTAATGAATGGTAAACTGATTGTAGTTTGTGTTAAAGTTGAAAGTTCAATTTTTGCTTTTTCTGCTGCTTCTTTAAGTCTTTGTTTTGCAAGTTTATCTTGGCTTAAATCAATTCCATTTTCTTTCTTAAACTCATCAATCAAAAGAGCCATAATTCTATCGTCAAAGTCGTCTCCACCGAGTTTTGTGTTACCATTTGTTGATAAAACCTCAAATACGCCATCTCCAATTTCAAGAATTGAAACGTCAAATGTTCCGCCACCCAAATCAAACACTAAGATTTTTTGATTCTTTCTATCTTGTTTGTCAAGACCGTAAGCCAAAGCTGCTGCTGTTGGTTCGTTGATAATTCTCAAAACTTCAAGACCTGCAATTTTACCAGCATTTTTTGTTGCTTGACGTTGGCTATCGTTAAAGTAAGCAGGAACTGTAATAACAGCTTGAGTTACCTTTTGACCAAGATATGCCTCAGCATCTGCTTTGAGTTTTCCTAAAATCATTGCACTAATTTCTTCTGGGCTATATGCTTTTCCATCAATGTTTGCTTTGTAATCTGTTCCCATTTCTCTTTTGATTGAAATAACAGTTTTGTCTGGGTTTGCAACAGCTTGACGCTTTGCCACTTGACCAACTAAACGATCTGTATCTTTAAATCCTACTACTGATGGTGTTGTTCTTCCTCCTTCGCTGTTAGGGATTACAGTTGGTTGACCACCTTCCATAACTGCAACACAGCTGTTTGTTGTTCCTAAGTCTATACCGATTATTTTACTCATATTATTGTTCTCCTTTATACTAAATAATCTATAAATTTTGGAATGTTTATTTGTTGTTCCTGCTTATCACTTGGTCTTCCATGCCCTGTGAAAAGCGTTTTATAATCTAAGTTTAAAATTCTATTTAAACTTTTGATTAACTCTTTTGTGTTGCCTGTTGGTAAATCATCTCTACCCACCGCAACTGAGAAAACTGTGTCTCCTGAAAATAATGTTTCATCATCTAACAAATAACACATACTATCAATGCTATGACCTGGTGTATGCAAACATTTTATTCTATGTTTATCAATTTCAATGATTTCATTATCTTCAACAAATTTTAAGTTTTCTAGTTTGTATTTACAAGGCTGATTGAATAATCTGCTTGCATTTTTATATTCATCTTCTAACAATTCCAATATATTTTTATGCGCATATATTGAAATATTTTGTTTATCGTATTCTTCAATATTCTTTATATGGTCGAAATGTCCGTGAGTTATGAAGACAGCCTTAATAGGTTTGTTTGTATATTCTTTTATTCTTTTTATAGAGCAACCCGCATCTATTATCATACAACTATCTTCTAATTCAATAATGTGAGTGTTTTGACTCAATTCATTTTCTACCCATTTTATTTTAATTGTGTTTATTTGCATTAAACTTTGACTCCAACTCTTCTCATCAATAAGAATTCTTGCCAATCTTCCGACATATCTAATCTTGAAACACCTTGACATAAAACAAATGTTTCATTATCAACTTCCAACTTTGCAATTGTTGGAGTTGCATTTATTGCTCTTTTGCTGTCGATATAAACATTCATTTCTTTCTTTGGGGTTGTTACTTTCACATATTTTTCTTTGTTGTAATCTTTTACTAAATAATCCACCCAACGAAAACCCAATTCTTCTAAATAATCTGCTATATCTTTAATTGTGTATTGTCTTTTCATATTCTCCTACTTCTTAACTATTACCTGGCTATATCGAATAACTTTACCTTTATAGGTAAATCCTTTTGTTGCAACCTTAATTATGTCGCCAGATTCAAAGTCTTCACTATCTTCTGTGTCGATTGCTTGATGAAATTCAGGATCAAATTTACCGTTTGTGTCAATTTCTTCAACTCCCATTTTTGAAAGAGTGTCTAATATGCCTTTTTCAATAAACTTAATTCCCATTAGTGTGTTTTTGTCTGTTATCATATCTGTTGCCATTTTAAAACTATCAAGCGCTGGCAAGAATTGACAAACTGCGTCCATAAATCCATCTTGACGAGCATCTCCCAATGCTGTTGTCATACGTTTACGATAGTTATCAAATTCAGCTTGAATTCGAAGCATGTCTTTTAAATATTCTTTATTTTCTTCACAACGGCATTCGTGATCACATCCACAATTTTCATCACATTCACATTCATCATTTGAACAATTACAGTTTTCATTGCATTTGTTTTCTTCTGTGCAATTACAATTTTCACCGCAATTACATTCATGAGAACATTCACAAGTTTTTTCTTCTTCTAAGTCTTCACCACAACCACAAGCACATTTCTCTTTATCGCTCATTTCTATCTCCTTTTAAGTTGTCTATTTGATTAACAATAAACTTTAATGCTGCTGCAACATTTGCATAATCAATTCTTTTTGGCCCAACAAGCGCAAGACTTGCAATAGGAACTCCATTAATTACGATTGGAGCAC
>JBGVFL010000034.1:0-3948 GCA_045120995.1 Candidatus Onthoplasma sp.
TTCAACATCAAAACTAAAGTCGATAAACACACAAGTTTTTGCAAATTTAGCCTGCAATGGGGACCTTATATGCCCGCCTACGCTAACATCTGTTTCTTATAATGTGAATTATAATGGAACTTTTAGAAACATTGTTTTCCCAGCATCATTAACATTGCTAGCAAATTATTGCTTTGGTGCAACAACGAGTAATCCTCTAAGTCAATTTCATCTTAATACGGTTGTGTTTCAGGGGGAAACACCTCCAAAATTTGGCACATCAGTTTTTGCAACACAGCATATAACCAATGGTGTTAAAATATATGTGCCAGATGTTTCAGTTGATGCTTATAAAACAGCATCGAATTTTACTGCATATGCAAATAATATTTATCCAATGAGTCAAAAAGAGTAACAAAAAAATCCGGTTAAAGCCGGATTTTTTTAATAATCAAAAACAGGTCGTTTTTTATTTCCGTAAACTTTTATTGCATTCTTTACTTTAAATTTGTCAAATCGGAGCAATTCTGTTTCAACTAAATTTCCATCAATATACTTTTCTCTAAACGACTTAATATCCATACCCGTATTCCCTTTTTGAAGATAGAAAAATTCATCTTCATATGTAACCTTATCTAAATATTTTTCATACTCATCAACTATGGTTTCTTCGTTTGGGTAAGTGATGTTTAAAACTTCATTCTTTAATTTGTAGGAAACATTTTCCAATGATTCTCCAAATATTCTAATTCGTGCATTTGAGTTTGAATAGTTTGTTATAATTGTAAGTTTTTCATTTGTGTTATTGCGAAACTTAAGGTCACTGCTTCCAAAATTTACCATTGCATCAAATCCATATTTTACATAACCAACTTGCTTGCTGTGTTTATTTGCCTCAAGAATTTCTAATCCTGATAGCAATGCTGCATTATATAATGTTGATGAAACTTGACAAACGCCACCGCCAACACCGTCAACAAACTCATCATTAACAATTATTTTTGCTTGTCTATATCCATTTTCAGCTGTTCTTCTTCCAACTATTTTATTAAATGAGAAAATCTGATTTGGCAAAATTTCTACTTTATTTAAAGCAGACAGTGCATTTTTAATATTATGTTTTCTATCTTTTGAAGAAGATGAAATATCGGTTGAAAAGTCCGCTCTAAGATTTGTGAATTTTTTGAAATAATCTTTTGTTATGTTGGGGTTTAATTTTTTTGTTGGAATGTGAAAAACCATTTCTTTTTTATTTATATAGTTGTTGCAAATGTTATCAATCAAAGTGGCTCTATCAACTTCCACACCATAAATTTCATCTTTTATGTTAAAAACAAGATTAGAATTAGCATTGATTTTAAGGTCGGCATTTTGTGGTTTTATGTAAATATTTTTTGATATTGAAGTTATTTTTTTGGTTAAGTTTGGGAAAATGTATTCTAAGGCAACGCCCTTATCAAACCCCAATTTTAACATATGATTTAAAAGCTTTATTCTATCTTCTTTTGAGCCAAACCTATTATGTTTATTTATTTCATAATCAACATCAAACACATTGCTTTGTTTTAAGTTGCTTTGAAGTTGATATGTGAAAACTTTGTTTTGGTAAGTAAATTCAATATTTTCATTTTTGAAAGCAAAAACAATTCCAACATTCATTGAAATGATTAAAAAAAACACGCACATAAAACACGTTAAAACAAATGTTTTCATATGCGTATTGTGTGTAAATATAATTATTATATTCTATTCAATATTTGGAAGTTCATCTGGATCATCGTCTGTGTCGTAATCAATTCCAACAGAGTTAGAAACATCTCCAAGTTTTTTGTCAATTTTCTTTGAAGATTTAATTGCAAGTTCAATGTTTGAATTTGCCTCTTCAATTTTGTTTTGAGTTTTAGCAAGGAAGTTCAAATACTTTCCAAATTCTTGTTTAAGGGTAGATAACAACTGCCACAATTCACTTGAGCGTTTTTGTATGCTTAAAGTTTTAAAACCTAATTGCAAACTATTTAATAGAGCTGTTAAAGTTGTTGGTCCGCAAACAACAATTTTAAAATCCTTTTGTAGAGTGTCCATAAGTTCAACATTTCTAACAACTTCAGCATATAATCCTTCAATAGGTAAGAACATAACTGCAAAATCGGTTGTTTCAGGAACGTCGATGTATTTTTCTTTAATGGATTTTGCTTCCTCTTTGATTCGTTTCATTAATTGTTTTTGAGATTTTTCAATTAAATCTTTATCAAGAGTTTCGCTAGCTTCAACCAATTTGTTGTAGTCTTCAAGAGGGAATTTGCTATCTATTGGTAATAAAACCTCGTGACCGTCTTTTCCTGGCATAATCACGGCAAAATCAACTCTTTCTTTACTGTTCTTTTTAACTTGAACTTGTGCCATATATTGATTTGGGGCTAGCATTTGTTCCAAAAGTGATGAAAGCATAATTTCTCCCCAACCGCCACGAACTTTAACATTTGAAAGGACTTTTTTAATATCACCAACACCATTTGCAAGGTTTCTCATTTCACCAATTCCAAGGTTAACGCTTTCCAAACTTTGTTGAATTTTAGAAAAACTATCATTAAGACGTTGAGAGAGTGAGGAGTTGAGTTTTTCATCAACAGTTTCTCTCATTTTTTCCAACGCTTTTTCGTTTTCCTGGCGCATATTATTAAGAGATAATCTAACATCATAGGTTAGTTTCTCAATTCTTTGCTCATTTCTAACAGTTAGTTCGTCAACGCGCTTAGACATTGTTTCAAATTCTTGTTTTTGTAAAACACTTAAATTGTTTATTGTGTTTTGAGTTCCAATTTCAACGTTTTTCATTGCTTGCATTAGCATATTGTTGAGCATCATATTTTGTTCTTTTTGGTTCGAAACAATTTGTTTTATTTGGTTTGGATCTGTGTTTTGGGCAGATTTTTTCTTATACATAACACAGAATATTATGGTTGTTGTTAGCCAAACAGCGGCAAACACACAAGATAGAATTAATAGTTGCATAAGTTTTCCTTTTAGTTTTAAATTATTACAATTTATTTTAAAAAAACCAACGGCAAAAGTCAAGTGAAAGACGTTGAAGATAAATCACACAACAAAAAAGGAACTTCCAAGTTCCCTTTAGTTTGCTAAATTATGTTCTTCTTGAGCAGTTTTTATTAGTATGTCTGTTGCATCTGCAGCGCCACCGATTGCTGCACTTTGAATTGCAAATGCTTTAAAAGAATAATTTATTGATGCGTTTTCATATTCTTCATCATATGTTTCTCCATCAAAATTAAATGATAGATTGAATGATTTTTTGTGAGCATTTGGTGAAGATGCGTTATATGAACTAAGCAAGAATGCGTTTGCTGAATATGAGTTGTTGCCACCATTATCGGTGATTGTTATTTTTGTTTCAGTTGAATCAACAAAAGTGTAATATGTGCTTAAAATAGTTTCGAAATCTTCTGCGGATTCTTTTTTAACTTTAACAACAAATTCAAAAACAGCATAGAATGGATGAGTTCCGGCATTTTCTAATGTCCCAGAAAATGAAAGAGTGTCACCAGGAAGAATTTTTTGACTTGCAGTTATTGCAGTTGAGTTGATTTTTGCTGTTGTATCTGCTGATAATTTTAGCATTAATGTTCCTGTTAATGCAGATTCAATTTCTGATCTGGCTGTGGCTGTGAAATAAGCATAAGTTCCATTAATTATGAAACAAAACACGATTATTGGAATAATAATTCCAATAAAAATCATATTCAAATTACCCTTATTATATTTTTTCAATCTGCCACCTATTAAAAGAATAATAAAATGTAAGAACAATGTCAAATAAAAAAGAAATTTAATGAAAAAAAAGATAAGTTAAAATTTTTGCTTTTTAAAAGTATTTTTTTAAATTTCATTGCAAATTTTCTTCAATAAGGTTATAATAATAATATGCTAAACATAATAGTTGCTCCATTTGAA
>JBGVFL010000035.1:0-2523 GCA_045120995.1 Candidatus Onthoplasma sp.
AAGTTTAAGTTTGAAAGTGGCGTTCACAGAGTGCAACGTGTTCCAGAAACAGAAAGTCAAGGAAGAGTTCACACTTCAACATCAACTGTTGCAATATTGCCTGAAATGGAAGATGCAGATGTTGAAATAAACGAAAAAGATATTCGTATTGATTTATTCCGTTCTAGTGGTGCTGGTGGACAAAAAGTTAATAAAACAGAAAGTGCCATTCGTATAACTCACTTCCCAACGGGAATTGTTGTTAGTTGTCAAGATGAAAGAAGTCAAACTCAGAACAAAGAAAAAGCTTTTGCAATGTTAAGATCAAAACTTTATGATTATTATCAACAACAAAAAGAAGCTGAATATTCTCAAAACAGAAAAAACCAAGTTGGAACCGGTGATAGAAGTGAAAGAATTAGAACATATAATTTCCCACAAGGACGTGTAACTGATCATAGAATTGGTTTAAGCCTATATAACATCGACTCATTTATGAATGGAAATATTGACGAAATGATTGAAGCTTTAACTCTTGCAGACCAACAAGCAAAACTTGCAGCTCAGGAGGAATAGTTTGGTTTCAAAAGAGGATTATCTAGAGGCGTTGTCTCAATTGGGCTTTTATAAAGAAAAACAATCAAGAACAGATGGTTCACATATAAGATTTCACCATAAACAATATGAAAGAGTTATAACAGGAATTGATGACCATAAAAACACCAAAGAAATGAAACCAAGAGTTCATAAAGATTTAACAAATGCAATGTCATTAATATTGTGGTTGGAGTGTAAAGATAAAGATGGTTGTGTGGATTTTAATAAGGTTAATAAAATGATTCAAAAATTTAACCACGAATTAAAAGCTAACATATTAAAAAATTTAAAAAAGTTCAATGAAAACAAACCGGGTTTATTAATTCAAATAGTTCCCAAAAAACTTTTAAGCGAAGTTGATAAAGCTTATGGAGATATGTCGGAAGAGTGTGTTTTAAGTTATATTCAAAACTAAAAGACAGATTAAGATTTCTGTCTTTTTTGTTGCAAAATTGATTATGGTATGTTATAATTTTTCAAATAAATGAGGAGGTCTAAATGACACAATATTTAAAACCAGATTGTGATTTGGGCTATATTGAAGATCCGGCTGAAATTGAATACTTAAAATTTAACAATTTAAGGCATTCTATTTTGGGGTGTATGTTGGGAGACTTTGACGATAGGGGCTCTTATGTTGTTTCTCCGGAAATTGTTAAAGAACTTATTTCAATGGAAAAACATCTTGTTCAAACTTATGACAATATTGAAATTTGTAAAAGCGATTTAAGATTAGATAAACAAATTTCTTTTATGGTTACATTTGAAGGCAACAAGGTTACATTAAGTTTAATTGAAAAGTTAAATTACGAAGCAAACTTTACTCTTAATAGCGGAACATATAGCAACATTAACGAATATGTTTTAGATTCGGTTGAAACAAGTGGAGAAGTTAATAGGAATGTCATTTACACTCGTTGGAACATTAAAACAGTTCCAGGAAATATAATTGACATATTTAATTGTGATGAAGGTTTATTGGAAAAATATTTTGGAATAGTTAACCGATTTAAGTATTTATTAAAAGCAAATACATTAATGCTTCAAAAAGAGAGAGAACTTGAAGAGATTGAATCAGCATATGCAAATTCAGTTTTGGAAATTTTAAAAAGATATCCTCAATTATATAAAAATGTTATGCAAAACATTTCAAACGAGTTGAAAGAAAAGAAAAATGCAATTAGTGTTAATAAGCCATACTTTGCAAAAACATTTAATGAACTTTTAGAGAATTCAATATCAAAAAATATTAATGTTTTAAATGAAAAAGAAAAAGAAGAATTTCAAAAAGAAAAAAGAAATGCAATAGTTGAATCAAACATTAAAAAACAAGATGTTTTTGAAATGGAAGAAACAACAGTTGATAAGGGTGATGATATACCCGTAAAAGTTCCTAAATTAAAACAGAGTTTAGAAGATGATAGAAAAACTGTTATGGATCATGCTCAAGACTTGGTTAGAGAAAATAAAAATGTTACATCAAGAGTTGAGAAAGATGATGACAACTCAAAAGGTTCTGATTTAATTAAACGAACAACCAGAGCAGTTAGTGAAAGAAATGGAAATTTGGAAGATTTACCTGAAGATGTGAAAAATGTTGGTGAATCAACAGAGAGAGATAAACTTAAAGATAGTTTAGTAGATGCGGGCTTTGGTGATTATATTGGAGCTAAAAAACCAAAGAAAGAAGAAACAACTTCTGTTGACAAATCTAATTCAAAATCAACGGAAAGCGTTAAAGCAACTTCAGATAAAAATAATAATAAAAAGAAAGCTGCTGAAGTAAAGAAAGATGGTGGAAATACTAAAAAAGCTGGCGGTGCAAAAAAAGGTGGTGGCGGAGCTAAAAAGGGAAGCGGATCAACTAAAGACTCTTCAACCACCAAGAATACTGAAGAAGTAAAAGTTGAAGCAGAAGAAACATATCGTTTGTTGGGGCCAGGATAT
>JBGVFL010000036.1:0-18365 GCA_045120995.1 Candidatus Onthoplasma sp.
TTGCACCAATATACGCTCCCAAACATAAAGACCCGGCATCACCCATAAAAATTGTAGCTTTGTTTGTGTTGAACATTAAAAATCCCAACACTGAGCCCACAAATATCATTGATAATATATTTATATTTTCAATGTTTTCAATTATTTCCCCAGTTTCGCCCAAATTATAGAGTCTGCTTTTAAAAATTAACATTATAATAACAAAGAATATAAGATTTATGTTTGAAACATTACCAGCCAAACCATCTAATCCGTCTGTTAAGTTAACGCTATTAGTTATTGCAACCATAACAAAAACAATTAAAGGAATAATCAAAATTCCAATATCTATCACTTTTTCTGAAAATGGTAAAAACAACTTACCACCTGAAGTTGAAAAATAAACGAAAATTGCAAAAATTAATGATATACCTACTTGTCCAATAATTTTTTGATAAGCTCTTAATCCTAAATTTTGTTTGAACTTTATTTTTATAAAATCGTCCATTAACCCTAAGATTCCATAAAAAATACTAACAAGCAAAACAACAAACCATGTTGAATTAAAATCTAAAAATAAAAATGATAGAATTAGTGATGATATCATAAAAACCACACCACCCATAGTTAGTGTTCCATTCTTTTCTTTATGATTTTCAACATAACCTAAAATAGTTTGTGATGCTTGTTTTTTCTTAAAAATTTTAATTATCATTGGCATTAATAGAACCGAAAAAACAAATGAAACTAAAAATGCCAATAAGAGTTTAATCATAATTTCATCTCGCTTTTAAGTGTGTACTTAAAGAAATTATCAACAACTTCATAATCACTAAAATGAAGCTTAATTCCTTTAATTTCTTGATAATTTTCAGCGCCTTTACCTAAAATTGCAACAACATCATTTGATTTTGCTATCGTTAGAGCGTATTCAATTGCAGACTTTCTATCGGTAATTCGAACTATATTTTTATCTGATAGGTTCTTAACTATTTCGTCTATAATAGCTTCTGGATTTTCATCTCTGGGATTATCAGAGGTTACAATAACATAATCACTTAAATCCATTGCGACCTCACCCATTAAGCTTCTTTTAGTTTTATCTCTATTCCCCCCGCAACCAAAAACAGTTATAATTTTATTGTGAGATAGTTTGTTAATTGCTGTAAGAACATTTTTTAATCCATCAGGAGTGTGTGCATAATCAATTAAAACCCTATAATCAGTATCTGTTTTTAAAACATTAAATCTACCTGGAATAACAAACTCTGTTGATTTTATAATGGAATTTATTTCTTTAATTTCAAATCCCAAATTAGATAAAATTGCAGTTGCCATTAATAGGTTTGAAATATTATAATCTCCAACTAAATTAGTTGAACTTATATAATGCTTCCCCTTATATTCAAATTTAAAACTAGTTCCTTTTTGCTGATTATTTAATGTTATTAATGATATGTCTCCTTTGTTACCTAACTTTGTAATATCAATATTTGATTTTCTTGCAATATCTTTACAATACTTAGCATCAATATTAATTATACCGCTCTTTGCGTGTCTAACATCAAACAGGCTATGCTTGCATTTAATATAATTTTCCATATTCAAAAAGAAATCAAGGTGGTCTTGAGTTATGTTTGTAAGTCCAACAACATCATAGAAAATATCATCAATTTTATTTAAAGCAATTGCGTGAGCGCTCACTTCCATAACACAGAACTCACAGCCATTATTTTCCATATCTTTAATTATTTTATGAAGATTAATTGGGTCTGGCGTTGTTAAATTTGCTGGTAACATTAAACTATTAATATAAATTCCTTCTGTTCCTATCAATCCAACTTTCTTTCCCATTTTAAGAAGCATTTCGCGGATTAAGAAGGTTGTTGTTGTTTTACCATTAGTTCCTGTTACACCAATAAATTTCATTTTTGATTTATATGTTTCATAAAAGACCGAGCTTATATACGACATCGCTACTCTTACATTATCTACCAGAATTTGTGTTACAGGAATATCCAAATATCTTTCAACCACTAAACAAACCGCACCGTTTTTAATGCTATCTACTGCATAATTGTGACCATCAGAATGAAGCCCTTTTATACAGAAAAAAATACCTTTCTCTAATTTTTCTTTACTATCGCAACTTAAAGAATCTATTTCTAAATCTTGATAATTCTTAATACCAATAAATTTTAGATTTGAAATAATATCATATAATTTCATAAATCCCCCTTAGTTTTTATAATTTATCACAGCAATTTTAAGAAAATCTTGTAAAAGCAAAATAAGACAAAATGTTTTTTAATTTACTATTAAATACACGATTTCGCCCAAATAAAGAGGGGTTCCACTTGGAGGAAGTTGTTTTAAAACATATTCTCCATCTCCATCAAACAAAACAAGAAGACCTAATTTTTTTATTTCAGCACAAGCCTCAGTTAAGGTTTTGCCTTCAATATTTGGCATAATAATTGTTGGTTTCAAATCAAGTTGAGTAGAATCATTCGGCTTTATTGCCTTAGTTTCAAAAATTGAAGATAAAATTCGCTGCCCTATTGGTTTTGCAACCACACCACCATAATATACCCCCGTTGATGGTTCATTAACACAAATAATTATTATATATTTCGGTTTATTTGCAGGATATGTTCCAACAAAACTAGAAATATATTTTCCATTGGCAATTTTGCCGTTTTCATCATACTTTTGAGCAGTTCCTGTTTTCCCCCCAACATCATATCCTGGAACAAAAGTAAAATTCCCCTCGCTGTTTATGTTATAAGCTAACATTTCATTTATAGTTTTGATTGTTCCATCTTTTAGTTTGAGTTTATTTTTGATAATCTTCGATTCATATAAAATTTTATCTTTAGTTTCGATTTTTTGCATTAAATGTGGAGTTATATCATTTCCCGTTGTTATTTTTGAATAAACTGCAGCTAGTTGAAGTTGTGAAACTGCGATTGCGTGACCAAAACCAATACGAGCAAGATCAACTGTTCTAACTTGTTCTTTTGGCATCACAATTCCAGAACTTTCACTAAAAATATCAACTCCGGTTTTTTCCCCAATTCCAAATAGTTTTAGGTAATCATAATATTTATCAACTCCTAAACGCAAGGCAAGATTAACAAACACACAATTGCAACTGTTTTTAAACCCCTCTACTAATGTTTGACTTCCGTGCCCTATTGTTTTCCAACACTTGATTGTTTCACCATCAACCGAACATCTTCCACCGCAATAAAATCTTTCATTAATATTAGTTAGCCCCTCATTTAATGCTGCTGCTAATGTAATAAGTTTAAACGTACTTCCCGGTTCATAGACGTCAACGACCGTCGAATTCTTGGTCATAATTTGCAATTTTTTAACATCATTTCTTGGGATTTCGTTTAAATTAAAACTTGGCAAACAACTCATCGCTTTAATTCCACCATTTTCAGCATCTAAAATTATTCCTGAAACACCTAATGCTTTGTGCTCATTAAAAGCAACCAACAGCTCCCTTTCTAAAATAGACTGCATTTGAACATCAATCGTTGTTGTTAAATTTCCTCCTGCAACACTTGGTATATAATAATCCAAAGAATTTTTAATCTCTTTACCCTGAGCATTTGTTTGTGTTAAACTTTTTCCATCTATTCCTTTAAGATATTTATCATAATAACTCTCAATACCGGCTTGCCCAGCATTGTCTATTGTACAATATCCCAATACTTGAGTTAAAAGTTCATTATAAGGATATAGACGTGCCACATTTTGAGATAAATAAACACCTTCAAATTTAGTTAGTTTTTTTGCTTTATTCTCATCAACTTGCATTTTGATTAATATTTCGCTTAAATTTTTATTTGTTACCTTTTCATATGCTTTTTCATATTTAACACCTAATAATGAATTTATTTCAGCTGCTAAACCGCTTGGATTTGTTACATTTCTAGCCCTAACATACACATCATATGTCGTTACAGTTGTTGCCAAACTAACACCGTTACAATCTAATATTTCTCCACGTTTAGAACTAAGTGGCAAATCTCTTAACCATTGCTCAACCGCTTTTATTTGAAGATTTTTTCCATTTATTATTTGAAGATAAAAAACACGCCCAATAAGAGCAAAAAAAATGGCAATAACTATTAAAATTATTGCAATAAATCGCTTTTGAAGCGAATATATGTTATAGAATGTTTTTAGTTTTGCTTTCATATTTTATTCTATTAAAAGCATCTTATTATTAGAATAAAAAAACACCACTTATATGGTGTTTATTTTTGTTTTCCGCCTTTAGCTATAGCTAAAACGCCACAACCCCCAAAGACTAAACCTATTATAGATATCCAAATAAATGAAAAATCGAATTCTAAAATAAATTGATTTGGATCTTTAGGATTATATCTAATTAAAATCACGTCCCCTTCATAATATTTAGGCGGACTACTATATTCATCTATTTGTTTTGTATATATTTTTCCATTAACGTGATATTCAATAATTGGAGCATATGTTCTATCTTCTTCAAAATAACCATTATAGAAACCAATATTTGCTTCAAAGTCTACAACAATCGCATAAGTTTTAACATAATTTCTTTTCTTTTGAATATAAGATGAAAAGCTAAAACCACTCCAAACTATTAACCCAACGCCGATAAGTAGTAAACATAAACCAATTATAACAATAGTTTTTCTATTAGTAACTTTCATAATTATCCTTTAATTTTAACCAAATATGTTTTTAAATATTATTGTAACTTTATCCAACCATGTTAATTCTTTTTTATCTTCGCTATAATCTCTTGGTGTGTTAAGTTTAATCTCTATTGGGTTTTCTCCAACCAAACCAGGTTCAACCTCGTCTATAACTTGTTCAATTAAATCCCCTTTGTTTTTTATTGTATTAGTATTTGAACTAATATCTTTGTTTAATTTAGCAAGTGTTGCTATATTTGAAATTACAAAAGCTAACATTAACACAACAACGGTTGTATAAACAGCTGTTAAAATTTTAACTCTTTTTTTTAGATAAACTCTTTTTTCATCTGCTTTTCTTGTGAAAACTCTATCTTTAGCTTGTGTTTCACTCTTAACTTGCGTTGTTCCTTCAATTTCAGTTTTAACTTTAATTTCTTGTTCACTTTTTCTAATTTCTTCAATGCGTGGCAAAGAATCAAGTGTTTGTTTTGTTTCTTCATTAACACTTGTTAAAGTTTCAGTTTGAATGCTTACGCTTTCTTTTCTTTCAAATTCTTCTTGCATCTAACCCCTTATAATTTTTCTGCTATTCTTAATTTAGCACTACCTGAACGGCTATTACTCAACAATTCATTATCTTGTGGCACAATTGGGTGTTTTGTTATTAGTTTAATATCTGCCTTGTGATTACAAATACATTTTGGAATTCTTGGTGGACATAAACAATCCGTTGAATGTGTTTTGAATGTGTTTTTTATTATCCTATCCTCTAACGGGTGGAATGTTATAATACAAAGTCTACCAAATTTATTCAATTTTCGCAACATTTTTTCAACAGCAACAGGTAAATCGTTTAATTCATTATTAACTTCTATTCTAATTGCTTGGAAAACCTTATTGCATAAACTCGGCTTATTTTGAAGTTTTGGTGGATAGCTGGACACAACAATATCCCTGAGCTCAAAAGTGGTCTCTAATGGCTTATTTTCGCGAAATTTAACTATCTTTCTTGCAATTTGTTTTGAATTCTTTTCTTCGCCATATAAAAACATTATCTTAGCCAAGTCTTGTTCACTATATGTATTAACAACCTTATATGCATCAAGTTCTTGCGTTTTATTCATTCGCATATCTAATCTAGCATCTCTCATAAAACTAAAGCCACGTTCAGCAGTATCAATTTGATAACTAGAAACTCCAAGATCTGCTAAAATACCATCAACTCCATCAATATTAAGTTCTTCAAGAACATCTTCAATATCGGCAAAGTTTCGGTTTATAAAAGTAATTTTATCTAAATGATCTTTTAATCTATCTTTTGCAAATGTTAGTGCATCTGTGTCTTTATCAAAGCAGATTAATCTTCCTGTTGTTAATTGTTTTGCAATTTCTAGAGAATGACCACCGCCACCAGTTGTGCAGTCCACATAAATACCGTCAGGCTTAATATTTAGCCCAACAATACTCTCTTCTTTTAAAACTGATATATGTTTAAAATCTATCATTATATTATTCCTTAATTTCTACCAACTGATTTTTAACTGCATCACAACTTGTTAAATAGTATTTAACACCGTTCATTTCGTTATACAACATTTTTGGATTAACATAACCATGAAGATGACCAAAAACAACTATTGAAACACCATTCTCTTCAATTAACTTTGTGTATTCACTAGGTTCAATCTTGTTGTTGAATGGTGGGTAGTGTGTTATAAACACAATTTTTTCATTGTTTGTTTGAAGTTTTTTTGCAGCTTTGAGTGACAAGTCGGCTCTTATAACTTCTCTAGCATATATTTTTTGATTTTCTTCAGTATTAAATTTACCTTCTGGAATAAGCCAACCACGATTTCCGCAGAAGATATATTCCCCAATTTTTATTGCATCATTTTGAAGCGCATATGTTTTTGGAGGAAGTTTTTCTCTAACTTTGCTCAAACTACTCCACCAATAGTCGTGATTACCACGAATTATTATTTTAGTTCCTTTAAGTGAGTTTAAAAACTCAAAATCTGGTGCAACCTCTTCTAGTTTCATTGCCCAAGAATAATCTCCTGCTAAGATAACAACATCATCATCTGCTACTTTTTCATTCCAATCTTCAATGATTTTATCCAAATAGTCGTGCCAAACAGGACCGAATATATCCATCGGTTTTGTGTTGTTAATATCAAGATGTAAATCGCTAATTGAATAAATCTTCATATCCTTCTTCCTTGCTATTCAAATTAGAGATATCATCTAAGATTACTTGTTTACAAACAAGCTATCAAGATGTGGGTCGCTAATTGAATAAATCTTCACTATTCTTCTTTTTTCTTTAAATTCATTCTTTCATTTCGTTTATATAACACCATAAGTTTTGGTCTATTATATCTTTGAACCAAAACTGGCATCAAATTTAAAATCATATTTCCAATAACAAGAGGCAAACCAACTGTTAAAGCCAATCTTAAATCGATAAATATAATTAAGAAACTAAAAATTATGCTCAACCAATGCATTATTTCAGCGTAAATCGTTTCACTCATAAACTTTTTAACATATTCATTATTTGTCATATCTGCCAATTCTGTTTTTGAGAAATTAGCAAAAAGTTGACCAGCTTCTGGAATTCTATCTTTCCATTTTCTTATGCCAATTTTTTCATAAAACTTACGTTCGATTTTACCAACATTATAACACTTAAAAAAAGGATTAAACACTTTCTTTGGCAAACAATAACGAACAAATAGGGCGCAAACTGCATCAATTAGAACAAGAACTAAAAGAGAAATAATTGTTACTGCAAAGATTCTGCTTTCACTAACGCCAATAGATGGAACTGCAACAAAAACTCCCAACAACGTTGAGATGAGTGTTCCTATAAAAATAATTGTAATATACAACATTTTCCATTTTCCTTCTAAATATAGTTAAAATTTAACAAATTTTAATAAATTTGTCAAATAAATTATGTGTTAGCAGATTTTTTAACAATTTATTTAAGGATTTAAGAAATAAAAAAATAGAGTAATTAACTCTATTTTATTGAAATATTGAATCATAGGTTTTTCTATTAGCTCTTACAGTTATTGATATGTTACTGCTAACTACATTTTGCGACGATAATGAAATTGATCCAGAAGATCCTGATGCTGTAGTCCTTGATATATAGTAAAGATCGTTAATAAGAGAATATTCAATCGTTCTAGAAACCCCATTAGCATCTACAAAAAAGAATGTTATTTTCTTGTAAATCCCCGCTCTATTTGAAAAAAGTTCATAGGAATATTTAATATTTGATCCAGAAGTTATCGAAAAAGATAGATCTGTATTTGTGATTGTATTATTCATCCTTAATATTGTATTTGAAACAACTAAAAAAGAAATCATATAAACTGGACGTGAAAATTCACATGTATGAGTTGTGCCTGAAGCAGACCATTTTGTTACATATGCAGACCCCATACTAGAATTAGGCGTAGCCGTAATTGTTTGCCCCATAATTGTAATAGTTGCAGAGGTGGCGTTATAAGAAACCGTGGCGTCCCCTGGTATTTTAATTGATTTAGGACTTACCGTTCCATTAATACATTTAAACTCTAAAGTTTGCCACCATACAAATATTCTAAGCATTGGCCAACCATCATTATAATCAGAATGAAAGTACCAAGGATATGAAGAATTAGGTCCCCCAACAGAACTAGGGTTTAAGTTTGCATATGTCGTGTCTTTTGATTTATAGCAGTTGCTTAAAGTGTGATTATAATTAGTTCCACCAACGCTATAACACAAATAATCATATTTTGTTCCACTTGGAGCGCTAACATTTTCTACAACACAGTATGAAACATTTGAAGGATCATCTAGCCATGTATCATTACTGTTATAAACACAACCAATTCCAGCTAGCGTTCCACAACCACCTTCAACCCACACATCTTTAACGTGGCAGTTTTTAACAGTTGCATAACCAACAGCAAAAATACCGCCAACATATACTCTATTTTTATTACCGCCTGCTTGAACATAAAAATTTTCAACCATACAATTTTCTATTTTCCCGCCAGCAGTATAACCAACCAATCCACCGACTGTCATATGATCACCGCCGGAAATAGTTTTTGTAATACTTTGAACCCTAAGATTTTTAATTGTTCCAAACATCAAATAAGGGAACAATCCGTAGGCGTAAGTATTAGACTCAATATAACCTCGTGCACGATGTTCTGGTTTAAAATTGTAAATTCTAAAACCTTGTCCGTCAAACGTTCCTTGAAAAGAGCCATAAAGTGATCCGATACTACCAACAGTTCCTTGATCAGGATCGTTTCCTCCAATTCCGATAGACTCTCCGTTGCAATCTATACTATTCCCTAATTTTAATGTTATGCCAGAATAATCCTTACCTTCTCTCACATTTTTTGCAAAAGCTTTTAACTCGTTTAAATTGTCAATGGTGTAATCTTCCCCTCCACCGCCATCAGGTGTTGTTGGAGTAAATCCAGGATCGGGGGTCTCTCCACCACCCAAAGCGGCTTTTATAACATCTACAACTAATGGATACCTTGTTGAGATTACATAAAAACAACCAAGTAACATACTTGCTAAAATCGCAAAAATTATAATAACATATAAAATATGAAACTTTTTAGAATTTTTCATTTAACCCCTATTTACTTAATACTATTATAACACAAAATAGCTAAAAAACAAAACAATTGTAATATTTAATTAAATTAATAATCCTTTTCACAAAAATTGTAGCACTTGAATAAAATAATACTGTATGATTTTTAGGAGGTAATTAAATGTCGTTTTACACAGAGGCAAGACCTGGGCTTTTCCCCGGTCAAACAAGCAATGTCACAAATGGACTATGTGAGAGAATTTCAATTCAAGCAACTAAGGTTTTTGATGCTTGTATGAACCAAACACAAATCGATAACTATTCTTTAACTTTAACAAATTTCAATCCAGCAAATCCAACAGCCCCACTCACTTTCATTAGTGGAAATTCGCAAGGTAGTTCGGCAACTGTTAGTAATCTAATTATAACTCGTTTTGATGATAGACCAAACTTTGCACGCGTTCAAGCAAACATCAATATCCCTGTTACAGTTACATACACAGACGCCACCAACACCCCAGGAACTGCAACTGGAACAATAACACTTACCCAAGATGTTGTGTTATATGTTCCTCAACCAAGTTTAACTCCAATTGATGTTATAGCGTTTGGCTCAGCTGTTATTGCTAGTGCAACATACAACGCTGAAACAGGCGGTTTTAATGTTAGCGCATGCATTACAACTATTTTAAAAGTTGTTGCAGTTGTTGATGTTTTAGTTCCAAGTTATGGATATACTCCAATCCCACCTTGCACTCCTTTCACAGGAAATGACATCTGCCCAGGAGTGTTTGATTTGCCTTTATACCCAACTGCCGTATCACCTCAATCATCAAATACAAGATAAAGGCAAAACACGGAATGAAATGGAGTAATTTTACCACTTTATCCTACAGCAGTTAGCCCACAATCTAGCAATGCGAGATATGTGATGGATGTAAAGTAAGTTAATATGTTTAGTTTACAAAACATATTTTCCTTTATATACAACTGCTGTAAGTCCTCATAATACAAGGTAACAAAAAAGAGCCAAATGGCTCTTTTTTATATATTCTTTACTTGTTCAATTAAATTTAAAATGGTGTCAATTTTATCTAACATTCTTAAACTTTCAGCTGTCATTTTTTCATTTTGAGCAAGATTATCTGCCCTTCCAACCTTGACTAACCAACGCATCAATTGAACACCTTCTCCAACAGAATTTAAGTCTTTAATCTCTTCTTCTATTAACTCTTTTGTTAAGGTTTTCCAATAAGGATTTTTTGTTTTGAAATCTTTAATATACATAAATATATCGTGTTTATAAACCAATTTTGCAATAATATTAATTTCTTCTTCATTGAACCCCAACTTAGGTAAACAAACTTTAGCAATTCTTTCACTAGCCACGTTGTGATCAAAAAAACTATCAATAACAACACCATCTTTTTCTCTTGTTATATGTTTTTCAGGCTTGCCTATGTCGTGAAACAGCATTGTGTAAGCAAGCAATTTTCGTTCATTTAAATCCATATTAGATGTTTGCTTATTCATTTCTTCAATTGAATGCAAAATATGCCCTAAAACATTGTACTTATGCCAAGGATTGTTTTGTTGTTGTTTTTCACATAAATCAATTTCTGGAATGTTTTTATCAATCCATAATTTAAATTCTTGATTGTTTTGATAATGATTATAAAAATTCTCAACCACTTTGTTGGAAAGTATTATTTCATCTAATTTCTTTAACATATTTTCTCCTAATCCTATTCTATCATAATACAAAAATTTTGAAAAGAAAAAAGAGCCAATCGGCTCTTTTTGTTTACTTTTTGTCTATTTTCTTTTCAGCTTTTTTGCATTTAATTGTTAAAACAAGAATACTAGCAATTAACATAAGAATTGATGCTATAAGGATTGTGTTGGCTAAGAGTTCGCCGTCCATCAGAGTTACATTTGTATAGTAATACCCATCAAGCAAATTTTTCTCAATAAACGAATTAGTAACAGCATCAGTAATTAGATGAATTGGTAACATTAAAACCGACATAACAATTCCTGTTACTCCCAAACCTATTTTAGCACCCTTTTTATTACGCAATTTGTTTATCATTAATAGAATTAAAACAACTAAAGTTATAATAAATGATAAAAATACGAAAACTGATGAATTTATATATTCATAATACTTATAATCGTAATCAGTATGACCAGAACTTCCGATAATCCAACATTCAATTTCATAACTTGCTGAGAAAACGAAAGCTATTGCAAATAAAAGTGCTATGATTGTTGCTGCGGCAAAAATATAGAAAAATGTTATTTTTAGTTTACGTCCATTAACTTTAACATTCGCAAATGTTAATAAAATTAAATTTAGCACAAATAATGCAAATAACCAAATCACTCCAAAGTTAAAATCCCAGCCTTTATATTGCATTGCAACTATAGACCAGAAAATTAAAGCAGCGCCGTTGAAACTCAACATAAGAATTTGACTAAGTTTATTATATTTTCCATTTCTTAATTTTTGTGAAGATAGTAATAAAATTCCATTAACAATGTTATATAAAACAAAGAATAAAATTAACCAACATAACAACGCTTCTAATGTAAACTCGCTTGGACTCAACATATTAAAGAATGTTACGTATAGTTCCAAATTAAGAATTTGAGTGTTATAGAAAGATGTTCCAAAAATAATTAATGTTATTGAACTCAATGCCATAACTATTATTTGAAGAGCTAAATAACCTTTAGTTGTTGTATTAATACCATTTATTGCAAATGCTGAAGTTGAAACTTCAGGGTTGCTTGTGAGTTGTGTTTTGTTAACTTGTTTTTTATTTGTTGTTTTTGTTGTTGATATTTTATCAAGTTTATCAGAGTTTACAACACCACGTTTAAGTTCAACATTTTCTGCTGCTTCTTCTATTTTTGTTCTATTTAAACCCACTGTTTCCAATATTAAGCAAGTTAAAATTCCAAGAATTGCAAGGTATAACCAAACAACACCAAATGTTACATCAAAATCACGATATTCAATAGTTGTAATTATCCAGAACAATAATGCTGAACCATTAAGACTAAGCATTAAAATTCTGCCTATTTTATTATATCTAGTATTTTTAATTCTGGTTGATGTTAACATTAAAATACAATTTACGATATTATATAACACCGTTAATAAAATTAACCAACATAAAAAGTTTTCAAAATAAAACTTTTCTGGTGTTAGAAGATCAAAGAATGATACTAGAACACTAAATCCACCACCTAAATCAAGTTTAAAATAAGTTAATGCAAATGTTATTAATGTTATAGCACTTAATGCTATTACAATTGATTGTAAAACTATTGATTTCTTGCTGGTTTTTTGACAAGAATTATTTTCTGTTTTAACATTTTTATCATTTGTTTTCTTTGGTTCTTCTTGAACTCCTAATGGAGTGTTAACCAAATCTGATGTGTCTACCCCATAAAATTTTGCAATTTTGAGTAGATCTTTTGCTTGAGGTTCTTTCATTCCCAATTCCCAAGCAACAAGGGTTTCTTCTGTAACCTTCAAAGATTGAGCAACTTTTGCTGTTGTTAAACCTTTTTTCTTTCTTAAGGCAACAATATTACTTGAAAAGTAATTTCCCATTAATTTTCTCCTTTGTAAATTTTATTTTATTAGATTTTAGCTTTATAAGTGATATCTCCCATTCTACAAGTTGGAACATAACCTGCTGGAGCTTTAATTAAATCTGGAATACGATTTACAATGCTTGCACAAGTCATTTCAACTGTTGCTGGACGATTAACTGTTACTGTTGTTGTTGGTTCACCTTCAACTGTCCAAGTGTTAGAGTCGAATTCATCTGGAGCATAAACTTTACCAATACATTCACTTTCGATTACAACACCTTCTTTTGTTGTTGTTGTAACAACTGCGCTCATTCCTGTTGCCATACCCTTTTTAACAACCATTCCTAAAGTTGTTGAGTTAAGATTTTTCTTTGCAACATGAGGAACACATTTTTGAGTTTGACTTGTTACGTGGAGGCCAAGATATTCAGCCAACCAACCATTAACATTCCACATATATGAAGGATTAAATTCACCTGCTTCAATAATTTGTTGACGTTTCTTTTCACTCATTCTATCAGCTGAAGCAACTTCTTTATCAAACTCTTCCAAAGTTAAACCAGCACCGTGCGCTTTTGCAAGAGCAATTCCATAGTCTTCAACATTATAAGAACTGCTTCCTTTGATTTTAACAACTTTTTGAGTTGTTCCTGTTAAAGCTGTGATTAAACTTCCCCAAGAAACATCTTGATAACCACTTCCTGTGATAGTACAATTATTTTTCTTTGCAACTTTGTCAATTTCTTTTGTCATTTTTGGAGAAGAATTCATTGGATAGAATGCTTCTTCACAAGTTGTTATTGCATTAACTCCGCATTTTGCACAAGTCATCAAAACATCATAACAATCTCTGAACAAACTCATTGTTGTTACAATTGCAACATCTGGCTTTAACTCTTTTAGTTTTTCTTCAAGTTCGTTAACATGATAGATGTTTGCTTTATATTTTTTTGTTCCACCAAGGATAACATTGATATCCTTACCCAAGATGTCTGGATTGATGTCAAAACCTGCAATAATTTTGCCACCCTTTTCCATAACATAGCGCATTGTGTATAAACTCATTTTACCACAACCAATTTGAACTACTTTTGTCATATTTTCACCCCTTTTATTTAAGAAAATTTTAATAATTTTCTATTTATTACTAATATACTAACACTTTAAAATAAAAAAACAAAATATTTTTTAATATTTTTTTCACGTTTTTTGGTAAAGAACCCTATTTATAACAAAAAAATGTGGATTTTTCACCACATTTTAATTTATATAATCGTCTAAAATCTTTTCAACTCTTTCAACCCCTTGTTTTTTTAGTGCGCTTGTTGCAATAATCAAGTCTTTATTAAAGCGGATTTCTTTTGAAATTTTGCTCATATTTAAGAATAGATCACTTCGTGATATTTTATCAGTTTTTGTCATAATTATCACTGCTGGAATTTCATTTTCTGCTAGATAATCCAACATTTGTTTATCTAAATCTGTTGGCATAATTCTGCTATCTAAAAGGACAAAAACAAGTTTCAGTTTTTCGTTATCTACAAAATAATCATTCATAACAACGTCCCAAGTTGAACCAACACTTTTACTTGCTTTGTGATAGCCATATCCTGGTAAATCCACTAAATAAAATTGATTGTTAATGTTAAAATAGTTAACAAGCCTTGTTCTGCCCGGTGTTGAACTTGTTTTTGCCATCTTACTATTATTTGTTAGAAGGTTAATTAAACTGCTCTTTCCAACATTACTTCTTCCAACAATTGCAATTTGAGGAAGTTCATCATCAATAAATTCTTCCTTTTTACTTGCGCTTTTTATAAATTTGGCGTTTATAAAACGATTTCTATAGGAATCTTTTTCCTTTGAATTAAATTTCATAAAATCTCCTTAGAATAGGTCTAAAATATCTTCTTTCATACTGATTTTGGGCAATCTCTGAATTATTCTTGATAGCAAACCATCTTTAGTTGCTTCTAAAAATTTTGAGTTTAAATATGAGCCATATTTACTTTTATCTAAAAGTGGAGCTTTAAACTCTAAAATATTATCATTAGATTTAATAAATCCCGTATTAATTTTTATAAGTTTAGGGAAATATAGTTTAGTTAATCTTTTATTTGAAAACAAAAACTGAGCTCCAACACTTCTAAGTTTCGGACACTCTAATGATTCAAGAATTGTGTTGGATATTAAGAAATTAACCCCTAATGTTTCTGCTTTTTTCAAGATTAATTCTTTTAATTCCAAATTACTAGATAGTGCTCTATCTCCTATCTCTACAACATTTTGTATGTTTAACTTTTCTAATGTTGTATTATCCATTAAAAATTCATCCCTAATTCGTTGAACATTATTTAACGTCAATTCTTTGATCGCAGAATTATATTGCATAAAACCATTACCTAGTTCCTTAATATTATTATTTGTTAACTTAACAATTTGATTATATTTATTTAAAATTATCTCAACAGGTTTATCATTCCCTGTAAAAACATTTACACATTTAAATTCACCAACATTTTCAACTTCAATTTTCTTTATAGCGTCAAATTGATGAACAAATGAATCTTCAATACCGCTGTTTTTCAGTAATTCTATAGTTTTATTTTTTCTATCAAATATATAGTAATCTGCAATGATATATCTTGACGGATCAAAATGGTGTGGTTTACCGTTAACAATTATTGTGTTATCAGCACAATAATGGATATTTTCAATTTCATAATTATACTTATGATAAACGCCATTCACATCAACAACATAACCAGGAATATCAAAGGCTTTTCCACCATTAACTAATTGAATTCCATAATATTTTTTAAAACTATCAGTTAATCCTGCCTGAATATTTTCTAGATCATTTGAAAATGTGGCATCACAATGTTCAACCGCATGATTATATCTATTTTTTATTGACAAAGTACTTTCAATTCCTCTTGTGAATTGAATTGAAATAACACTTGTTCCATATTCATCTTGCCTTCTTGGATGAACAAAGTTTTCTCTCTTAATTTCATCAACATTGTCTTTAACTGCCCAAAATACAATGTGGGTTTTAATCCTTTTTTCATCACCAAAAGTACACAACTCTTCATTTTTTGCATAATATTTTTTAAATTTATGAATATCGCTGTTGGTTTTGCATTCGTATAACGTATAACCCGCTTTTTTCATAAGCTCTTCAGGGGTTTCTTGAATATCAACAGTTTGTGATTTGGTTGTGTTTAAAACGCCAAATAAAGCGTTTTTTAACTTCTCAGTTCTACCGCTTTTTACAACATCTTCATAAAAAAATTTAGTTGGTGAGATTATTGACACCAAAAAATCCGCAAAAGAAAAATCTTCTCTTTCAATTAGGTGTGAGAAAAATGGTCTACAAAATCTCTTTGCAAAATCTTCCCCATACAATCTTTGAATTCTTTTTAAATCACTTTTCATATTGCTATTATTCTAACACATTGGTCGTTTTATGTCAATCTCTTAGTCTTATTTGTGAATATTGCAGAAAAACATAAAACAAATTGTTGACTTTATCGAACATATGTTCTATAATGTTTTTAATGAAAAAACAAGTATGCTCCAGCACCAATAAGCGAGTAATTTTTCATATAGATATGAATAATTTTTACGCATCTGTTGAGTGTTTACTTAATCCTAGTTTGAAAAATTATGCCGTTGCTGTTGCCGGCGATCCGAACAAAAGAACAGGCATTATTTTAGCAAAGAACTATTTAGCAAAAGTTTATGGTGTTAAAACAGGAGAAGCAATTTGGGAGGCAAAACAAAAATGCCCCACTCTTATCTGCGTTGCTCCACACTTTGATAAATATGAAGAAATAAGTAAATATGCTCACAGTATTTATTATAAATATACCGATATGATTGAACCTTTTGGCATTGATGAATGTTGGTTAGACGTTACTGATAGTCTAAAACTTTTTAACATAACCCCAGTTGAATTGGCAAAAAAAATACAAAATGAAATAAAAGAAAATTTAGGGTTGTCTGTTTCAATTGGAGTCAGCTTTGGAAAAACTCTTGCAAAACTCGGAAGTGATATGAAAAAGCCAATGGGACTCACTGTTATTGATGAAAAAAACCATATTGAAACAATTAAAAAACTTAAAATTGAAGATATGATTATGATTGGGCGACATACCGCAGAAAAACTACATTCTTTTAATGTTAACACATTATATGATTTATATTGTTTACAGCCTCAATTTTTAAAAGAAAAGTTTGGTGTTATTGGTTTACATCTCCACAATGCCGTTTGTGGTTTTGATGATGACAAATTAATAACCCCTAACGATGAAGATACAAAAAGCGTTGGCAATGGTTCTACATCTCCACGTGATATGACAACACAAGAACAAATTAAAGAATTCTTACACGATCTATCTGTTAAAGTTTCTGCTCGGCTTCGCAATCATGGTTTCAGCGCAAAAACATTGCATTTAACGATTAAATTTGCAGATTTTAAATGTATTGGCGCTCAAACAACAAAACCTTATCACTTTTCAAACGAACAAGATATTTTTAAGTTTGCTTATGAAATTTTTTGCGAACTTGTTGGAGATAAATTCAAACCAATTAGAGCTTTGCGCATTTGTACAACAAACTTAGTAACCAAAGAAGATCTTAAACAGGTGAACCTTTTTGCAAATGAAAAAAATGAAAATTTATGCTCAGCTATTGATAAATTAAAAAACAAGTTTGGAAACAATATCATTTCTCTAGCTAAAGATTTTAAAGAATTTTAAATATATGAATTGTGGTTAACTTTTTTTATTTAACATATACTAAAATAATGAAAATTTTAACTTGGAACTTAGTTGGATTATTAATTCTCACACTCGTTATTTGTGGATATAATTTTTATCAATCTATAACCCACCCGTTAAAGTTTGAACAAGATATAATCATATATGCGAAAGAATATAATCTATCACCTGAAATTGTGGCAAGCCTTATTAATGTTGAAAGTTCATTTAATGATAAAGCAAAATCAACCAAAAATGCCATTGGTCTTGTTCAAATAAAGTTGTCAACCGCAAATTATCTAAACGATCTAAATAATGAAAAACATATCACAGAAGAAGACCTATTTAAACCAAAAACAAATATAAAATATGGCTGTCAATACTTAAATTATTTGATTAAGAAATTCAAAAATATAGACACTTCTTTAGCAGCATACAATGCCGGCGAAACAATTGTTAGGGCTTGGTTAAAATCTGGAATTTATTCCATAGATCAAGAAAATTTGGGTTATATTCCATTTAAAGAAACAAGAAATTACATTGAAAAAATACATAAAAATTTAAAATATTATTCAAAAATTTTTAAATAATTTTGCCTAAAAAATAGTATTTTGTCGATATTTTTAATTATTTTTTAATTTTTTTTCTTAAATTTATTGTTTTTAATATCATTAAAATTATTAAAGCAACCACATACAC
>JBGVFL010000037.1:0-15886 GCA_045120995.1 Candidatus Onthoplasma sp.
TTGATTCAGTTGAATCTATTCAATAAAACAATCCTGAAACAGGTGAAGTTTCTTATATTGTAGTTGTTAAATTTGAAGATAAATATAAAAAAATGATTGAAGAAGCATCAACATCAAAAACTGTTTATATTTATTTGGGTGAAAATCAATTCGCATCTTTAAACTATAGTTCAAGCTCTATTTCTGATGGTGTTATATATCTTGAAAGCTCTACATTTAAAAGTTTGTTAGATGCTACAACTTGTGCAAACCAAATTAAAACAGGAATGTTATCATTATCATTAACACAAATCTCAAGTGATTATATTTCTGCAAGTTATGGTGAGTTTTCAACATTATTATTAACTATTGCAATGGTAACCTTAGTTCTTTTAGGTTTTGTTTTCTTAATTGTAAAATATCGTCATCTTGGTTGGCTTGCTTGTTATAACTTATTGTTCTTTATTGTTATAGGTTTATTCTTATTACAATCAATTCCATTGGTTCATATCAACTTGGCAGGTATAATTGCAATGATGGTATGTTTAGCAATTGCTATTGATGGATTACTTATGTTGTTTGAAAAAGCAAAAGAACATTACCAAAACGGAGTTCAATTATTTGTTGCCTTTAGAGAGGCTAAGAAAGAAACATTATTTAAAACATTATTCTTAAATGCTTTAATTTTGATTGTTGGATTTATTTGCGTGTTTATGCCAGTGGGTGCTATTCAATCATTTGGTTGGGTTGCCCTAGTTTTATCTATTGTTTCAACATTCACAAATTTGGTTTTGATGAGACTGTTTGTTAAAATGTATCTTGCTTTAAATAATGAAGACGGCACAAAATGCAACTTCCACAAAGGAGGTAAAAATGCTTAGAAGAGACTTTACAAAATCAAATGCAGAATATTTAAAATCTAATAGAAATTTTATTCTTGCTGTTAGTTTATTCTTGTTAGTTGGAATTTTAGTTTTTGCAATTTTTGGAATGAATACAAACTTTGAAATTAAGGGTTATAATGAATTTAGTGTTGTTGTAACAGAAGCAGGAACTAGAGATTTTTCGGAACACAAAAGTGAAATAGGAAGCATTATTAATTCTTATGATGGAAAGTTTGATAGTCTTTCTATTTATGCTGAGGGTGATGACACTAAATATGTTGTTAGATATATGAACAACATAAGTGAAGAAAACATTTTAGAAATTAATTCTTTAATTGCTGAAAAACTTGAGGTTGATGTTTCCAAAGTTTCTCAACACACAAATGTTGGAGCGACTGTTGAAACTAAAGACTATGTTTTCACAGTTTTATCAGTTTTAGCAATTATTGTATTGGTTACCATTTTCTGTTATGCAAGATATAATGGCGCAAGTTCTATGGCTGTGTTGCTTGGTTGTATATTGGGTTCTATAGGATTTATTTCATTTGGTTCTATCTTAAGACTTTCTGTAGGCTTAAATTACTTGGGAATGATTGTTATTTTAAATTTATTAATTGCTTATCTAGCTATAAATTTATTCGAAACAATGCATAAGTCAAGTTGGTTAGCTTCTGGAGATTTCTCACAAGCTATTGAAACGGGATTAAAATCATCTAAGTTTAGAACATTATTTATTTCGATCGCTTTATTATTAATTGGTTTGATTATGATTTTAATAACACCTTTAACTATCAAACATGTGGCAGTAAATATAATGTTTATGGCTGTAACAATTTTAGCAGTAACATTATATATTATTCCATTCTTTTGGAACGCTCTTATTACTAGATGTAGGAAAAGAGAATATAAGGTAAGAGGAAATAATTCTAAAGTTAAATAAAATTAAAACCTTTCGTTTGAAAGGTTTTTTATTTATTCTAAATAAAATTGAGAATTAATTATTGCAATTAGATTAAAAATGCTTTATAATAAAAAGAGAAGAGTTTAAACTATGAATTACATTTGTAACTTAGAAGATAACATCAATGAAGAATTTGTTAACAAGATGGCTGAATTTTATAATTTGGATTATCGTCTTGTTCATCTTTTATATTCTAGAGGAATTGATACTCAAGAAAAATTATACAAATTTTTAAATCCAAACTTAACAAATTTTTATGATCCATTTTTATTTGAAGATATGCAAAGCGCTGTTGAATTAATAGAGCGCCACATTGCCAAGAACAGTAAAATTTTAATCTTTGGAGACTATGATGTTGATGGTATAAGCGCAAGTGCTATTTTAATCAAATATTTTAATTCTGTTGGCGCTAAAGTTAGTAATTTTATGCCAAACAGATATGAAGATGGTTATGGATTGACTGTCGCAACAATTGATAAAATTTTTGCAGAAAACAAACCTGATTTAATTATTACTGTGGATTGTGGTATCACTGGCGTTGAAGAGGTTGAATATATTAAATCATTAGGGGTTGAAATATTGGTTACAGACCACCACGAAAGAGGTGAAATACTGCCAAACTGCTTAATAATAAATCCTAAAGTTAGTGAAACATATCCTTTTAAAGCGCTTTGTGGTGCAGGTGTGGCATTCAAACTTGTTCAGGCATTGTCTGGAATTAATAAAGCGAGTGAATATCTTCCTATTTGCGCTATTGCAACAATTGCTGATATTGTTGAATTATTAGATGAAAACCGAACTATTGTTTCTTTAGGCTTAAAAAATATTAAAAATGCGCCTGTTGGAATTTTAAAATTAATGCACGAATGCGGGCTAAATGAAAATAACTGCAAAGCTGGAGACATTGCTTTTAAACTTGCTCCAAAAATTAATGCAAGTGGAAGAATGGGGTCGGCAGAAACTAGTTTAGAACTTTATTTGGAAGAAAATCCTAACAATATCAAAAAGTTATGCAATAAAATTATAGATTATAATACACAAAGGCAACAGTTGTGTGATAGAGTGTATAATGATGTAAAACAAGAACTAAAAAATTCTAACATTTTTAGAATTAGTGCAATTGTTATGTCTAATCCAGAGTGGGATAGTGGCATTTTGGGTATTGTTTCGGCTAGAATTGCAGAAGAATATCATAGACCAACATTCTTATTCAGTCAAGTTGGCGATGAATTGACTGGATCTTGCAGAAGTGTTAATGGAGTCAACGTTCATACTCTTTTAAGTAATATGGCTCATCTTTTAACTAAGTTTGGTGGACACCCAATGGCAGCAGGCTTGACATTGAAAGTAGATAAATATGATGAATTCGTTAGATTAACAAACGAATATGTTGCTCAAAATTTAAATAAAGTTGATTTCCTTCCAACTAAATCATATGACTTTGCATTAGATGAAAATGAAATCACATTAAAATTAGTTGAAGATATTGATAGGCTTGAGCCTTGTGGGCATATGAATGCTCGTCCAATCTTTAATTTTAAATTAAAAAATGCAAATGTTAGCAGTTTGCCAAAACATCCTCAACATTTGGTTTTGAGTTATCCTAATTTTACGTTGTTAGCATTTAATTCTAGTGATAAATATTTTGTTTTATCTGGAAATACATCTTGTAATTTATTGGCAGACTTGAGTATTGACACATATAGAAACACCAAGAAAATATCAGGAATTGTTAAATCAATAGATTACGAAGATGTATACAGACCGCAAGATAATGAAATTTTGCAAGCTGAGTATGTTAGACAAATAATATATCCAATTGATGGAACATATACATTCAATAATTATAATAGAGACCAATTAATTAGATTGTTGGTAGATATGGAAAAGAATGTTTATGGAACATTATTAATAGCAAATGACTATAACACCTATATTAATTTTAAATCTATTTATGATAGCAATAATATAATAAAGAATAGAGTAATAAATATTAACGATGAAACAGGTTTAAATACTATTATTTTAGCACCTTCAAATTTTGATAGTTTCAACACCTTTTCAAGAATTATATTTTTAGATCCTATTCTCAATATGGGTTACTTGTCTGCACTGCAAAAAACAACAAAATCAACAATATATTTGCCAAGCAACCAAGATTTAAAATATTCAATGCTTGAAAATATTAATTTATCAAGAAATGAGTTTGGTAGATATTTTAGGTTAATTCAATTTGCTTATGAAAATAAGATTAATGGTTATTACACATATAATTTATTTAAAAATATCTTATTTAAATTGAAAGAAAAGGTGAATTACTCATATTTGCAATTCTTTGTATGTTTACAAGTTTTTAAAGAGTTAGGAATTGTTGAAACTAATAATTCTGATACAGAAATTATAAAAATTACAAATGTTAAAAATCCATTGAATGCAAGTGCATTTTATAATAGACTCAACACAATGAAAACGTCTAAAAAAAGTTAAGATATATACATATTTAGTGTATATATCTTTTTTATTGAGTATATGTTGTATTAATTAAAATTTTATTTTTTTAAAAAACCGACAATAAAAGATTTTATTAACTGTTAAAATTGTTTGCTAATGATATGTTAATTTGGTATAATTATAAAGGAGATAAATTTGTTATACTATATTTTATTCAATACTAATCAAAGCGCTATTGACTTGGTAATAGATTTTATTATCACTTTTTTTGTTTATATTGTTTCAATGGCTCTTCACGAATTTGCTCATGCGTATGTTGCTTATAAAAACGGCGATCTAACAGCAAAAATAGCAGGAAGAATGACTCTTAATCCTTTCAGTCATTTAAGCGTTTCAGGTCTTCTTATGTTTATATTTTTAGGTGTTGGTTGGGCTAAACCGGTTCCAATTAATCCATTAAATTTCAAAAAATATAAAAAAGGAATGAGACAAGTAGCTATTTCAGGAGTTTGTGTTAATTTCTTACTTGGTTTAATATCTGCTATAATATATGGCATTTTATTAGCAACAGTTGGCTTAAATAGTGGGGCTGCAATGACTTTACTTTATAATGTTTTGCTATATTTTATGGTAGTTAACAGCTTCCTTGTGATGTTCAACATTTTACCAGTTCCACCAATGGACGGATATAACTTTATTTCAACATTTTTAAAGAATGACAGCAAATTTGCTAAATTTGTTCAAAAATACTCTTTTAGAATAATAATAGGGGTTTTATTAATTGGTTCTATAACAGACCTATTGTTTGGACAAGATATTTTTAGAATATATTTAGAGTTATTATATGAGTATATTTTCAAGCCAATAATTACATTGATAGGGGTGTTGTAGTGGAAGATTTTGAAAACGAAGGATCAGGAGATTTTAAATTTAGTTTTGAGGGTATGGAAGTTCCTTTTGAACTTGTTTTGCAAGTAATTAATGAAAAAGGATTAGACATTAGAACATTTAAAGTTGCAGATATTACAGATCAATTTATTAAGCACGTTGAAGAAATGCAGAGCTTAGATATGGAAGAGGCAACAGCTTTTTTAGATATGGCGAGCCATCTTTTATTAATTAAGTCAAGAGCTTTGTTACCTGTTGAACAAACAGATGAAGAAATAGAAGAAATTAGCGAAGAAGAAAAGTTTAGAATTCAAGTTCAAGAATATGCTTTATTTAAAGAGGCTGGTGGAACATTAAGAAACTATGAAAATGTTGATAGATTATATAAGCAACCAGATAAAAATGTTGGAGATGCAAGAATTGTATTCAATCAATTTAATTTAGAAAAGCTTCTTGATGCGTTTGCCTTTATCTTAATGAGAACTAAAGATAAAGAGAATCCTCAAGAAAAGAAAATTAATAGAGATAGATGGACAGTTCAAGAAAAAATTCAATTTTTAACAAACTTGTTGAAAGATACGGAAGAAATTAATTTCTTTAGCCTATTCGATGATACATATTCTAAAATGGAGATAATAACAGTATTTTTAGCAATTTTAGAGATGCTCAAATTTCAAAAAATTGAAGTTATTCAAGCTGAACGATATTCAGACATAAAAATCAGAAGAAAGGAGATTTCAGATGAGTCTTAAAGAAATAGCAAAAATAATAGAAGGAGTATTATTCGTTTCAGGCGAAGGAGTTGCGATTGATGAATTTAAAACACGCTTTGAAATGAACGACAGAGAATTTAACAAATGTCTTGATATTTTAAAAGAAAAATATAACGAAAATAGTGGCATAAATGTTATTACATATAAAAACAAAGTTCAGTTCTGTTCTAATCCTGAAATAGTTGAAAATATTAGTGAAATATTAAATCCTATTAGAGAGAGAAGTTTAACAAAGGCTGCAATGGAAACTGTTGCTATTGTTGCATACAAGCAACCTGTAACTCGTACAGAAATTGAAAATATTCGTGGTGTAAACTGCGATTATGCTATTCAGCTTCTACAAACAAATAATCTTATCGAAGTTGTTGGGCGAAAAGACACCGTGGGTAAACCTGTTTTGTTTGGCACAACAGAGAATTTCTTAAAGAGGTTTGAATTAAATTCAATTGAAGAACTTCCAAATTATAATGAGTTACTAGATAGAATTAGAGTTATTCATAGCGATGGCGATAGCTTATATAGAGAATTTAAAATTCCTGAAGAAGAAAAATTAAAAGAGGAACAAACAGATACAGAATCATCTAATGAAGAATAGAAAAAATCCCTTATAATTAAGGGATTTTTTTCATTATTAATTTCTTGATGTTGAAGCGCTGTCTTCTAGAGTTTGTAGAACATTAGATATTCTATTAATAAGGCTTTCTGAGAATCTAGAAACATCT
Source organism: Candidatus Onthoplasma sp. (assembly GCA_045120995.1). GTDB lineage: Bacteria > Bacillota > Clostridia > Christensenellales > UBA1242 > Onthoplasma. The sequence continues at coordinate 6,659 of JBGVFL010000037.1, forward strand.
TTTTTAGCAGAAAGGTCATAAGTTTCTTGTAAATATTTTACTATTTTAACAAGATTTTCTTTTGGAACTTCTATATCAGAATATCTTATTAAAGTAAGAATTTCATTATCCAAATTTAGATAGTCTTCACCAAGAATATTAGCTAAATATGCTGGTTCACTATAAGTATCATTAGGAACTCCATCTCTAAAAGTTGTGGCATTAATATACTTTAAAACATCAAAACGATATTGAATTTCATTGTTTCTTTTGTATTTAACAGCCCCTAAATTTCCAAGAACGCAGTTTACATTCATACCATTGAGTTGATTAGATTGGTCTTTTTCTCTTAAATTAAGTGTTCTCTCACTATCGTTTAAAATCGAGTCGAAATATTGAGCGCATTTTTCAGTGATTCTTCCTCTTTTATATTCTTCAAAAACAAGCATTCTTGCCCATAATGTTGTCATAATACTTCCTCCCATTGACAGGGGTATTATATCATAGAAATAGAAATTGTCAATAGGCTAACAAAATTTGAATAAATTAACCAAATAATAAGATACTATAATTATGTGGAGTCTTATTTTTTTATTTTTAACATTTTTAAATATTTGGCAATTTATATATCCATTTTTAATAAAGTTTGAAGTAAAATGCAATATTATGAAGTTTAAAGGTGGTATTAGTATTAAATTTTTCAATAAAATTAAACTAGAATTTAAATTTAGAGTTAAAAATGGATATATTTATTTTTACATTAACAACAAGGAAATAAAAGAGAAACTTGATAATAAGAACAAAAACATTGCTTTTATATTAAACCTAATTAATCAATTATATTTTAGACATCAATTATTAAATTGCAATTTAATATCTAATTTTGGTTTTAGTCCTGACTCTATGATAACAGCAACCACTTGTGGTTTAATAGAAGTTTTCTCAAAATGCGTTTTTTCAAAAGTTAAAAATAATAAGAAAAGTGCACATATTTTTGTTGATATCAATCCAAAATATAATGAAGATATTTTTAATATAAGGCTCAATTATGAAATGAGAATGAGTGCTGTTGATATTATATATACTTTAGCGCTCACTATAATTAAAACTATTCAAAATAAATTAAAAGGTAAGGTGTTAGATGAAAAAAGATAATATTGATTTAGATGAAAAAAGAAAATTAGAAAGTTTAATTGATGTTTCTTTAAATAAAATTCGTAATCTTATTGATGTCAACTGTGTTATTGGTTCAGCTATTTCTATGCCTGATGGAAACCAGATTATTCCAATTTCAAAAGTAAGTGTTGGTTTTGTTTCGGGTGGAGGAGAATATAATGATCTAAACTCTAAAAGGAATTCTGCAGATTTTCCAATGGCGGGTGGAACTGGTGGTGGTTTCACTGTTTCTCCAATCGGTTTTTTTGTTGTTGAAGATAATAAATTTAGAATGATTAGAGCAGACAAATCTAGTGCGTATATAGGCTTAATAAAGAATGCAACAGATGTTATGAAGAAGTTTTTGGAGAAAATGAAATGAAAAAATTAAAATTTATTTGCTTCACATTAATTATTGCCTTTTTTCTTTTAACTTCTATTCTTGGAAGCAATAACCTTATAATAAATGCCGCATATAACGGTGATGTGTCAACAACGGCAAAAGCTATGTGCGTAATTGAAAAGGATAGTAGGCGTGTTGTATTTAGTAAAAATGAAAATATGAAACTTCCTATGGCATCAACAACTAAAATTTTAACAGCTATTACCGTTATTCAAAATTGTAATAATTTAGATGAAACAATCCAAATTGATGACAGGGCTGTTGGTGTTGAGGGGTCTTCAATTTACCTAAAACAAGGCGAAATTATAAGTGTTCGTGATTTGTTATACGGATTAATGTTAAGGAGTGGAAATGACAGCGCGGTGGCTTTAGCCTGTTATATTGGAGGAAATGTAGAGAATTTTGCAAAAATGATGAATGAAACAGCAAAAAATATAGGTGCTAATGATTCAAACTTTGTAACTCCTCACGGTTTAGACCATAAAGAACATTACACAACAGCTAAAGATTTAGCAAATATTACCGCATATGCGTTGAATAATCCAATATTCAAGGAAATTGTTTCAAGCAAAAAACATACAACTAACTCTACAAATAAAAATGATAAGAGATATATGAATAATAAAAACAGACTTTTAAATAGTTTAGATGGTTGTATTGGTGTTAAAACGGGTTACACGCAAAAAGCGGGAAGATGTTTAGTATCTGCCACTGAACGTGAAAACGAAACGTTTATTTGTGTTGTTTTAAATTGTGGTCCTATGTTTGAAGAAAGCGCTAATCTATTAAATTCAGCTCATTTATTATATGAAAACAAAAAAATTATTGATAAAAACAAAGAGATTTACAATGAATATATAATCGGAAAAAATGAAGGGAAATTATATCTTTATGCTGAAGAAGATTTTTATTATCCTCTAAAAGATAACGAGATAAATGATATTAAACTTGAATATTCTGTTCAGTTAGACCAAGCCTCAGTTGGAGATCAAGTTGGTGAAATTAAAGTATTTTTCAAAAATGACTTGCTAAAAACTATAAAATTAGTTACAATAAATAAAATTGATAAACTAATTGAGAATGGTTCGCTTAATAATGAAGAAATATTATGGAGCGAGGATTTAGATATTTAATTATAACCTAAAAACCATTAATATTAATTAGTGAAATTTTATGGGAATTAGTTATGAGAATTAATAAATATTTAGCCCTTGCAGGTCTTGGGAGCAGAAGAAATGTGGAAGCACTTGTAACCACAGGAAAAATCAAAGTAAATGGTAAAATTGTCCGTGATTTAGCAACTGATGTTAAAGAAACAGATAGTGTTCAGTTTAATAATAGACCAGTTAGAGTTAGCTCTAACTTTGTTTATTATAAACTTCATAAACCTAAAGGATATGTTACAACAGTCGATGATGACAAAGAAAGAAAAACTGTAATGGACTTACTTCGTGGAGTTCATCATAGGGTTTATCCTGTTGGAAGATTGGATTATGACACAGAAGGTTTATTGTTATTTACAAATGACGGTGATATAACAAATATTCTAACAAAACCTAATAGTGAAGTAGAAAAAACATACACAGTTCACATTGAAGGAGTTATAACAAAAGATGAAATTCAAAGGTTGGCTCAAGGCGTTGATATTGGTGGTTATGTAACAAAGCCTTGCAGAATTCAACTTATTGAACAACTAGATAAAATTGCAAAATTAAAAATTACAATTAGTGAAGGTAAAAATCGCCAAATTCGCAAGATGTTTGAAGTTATAGGTAAGAATATAACTCTTCTTCGTCGCGTTCAAATTGGTGAAATTGCTTTAGGTGGTCTTTCACGTGGTGAATATACCACATTAAATGCTAAAGAACTAAAATATTTAAGAAATTTAAAGAAATAGAGAGTTTCTCTATTTTTTTCTTTATATTCGACAAATCTTAAAATAATAACTTGATTTTAACAGGATTCAATGTTATAATTTGTTAAACAAAGGAGAAAAATATGGTTATAGCAGGAACAATTTTATTAATTATTGGAATAACTTTAACTTGTATATCTATTGCTGAAGGTGGATATGTGGCTGCTTATGCGATAGCAGTTGTTTCAACATATTTAACCATTCCAGGTATTGTATTCTTATCTATTGGCAAAAAAATAGAAAGAAACAGAGAAAGAAAAAAACTAATACAAAATGGCACAGAAACACAACAAAAACCACCAAAGGAATTCTATTTAGTATGTCCTGTTTGTGGTTATCAAGTTTTTGAAGATTATAAATGTTGTCCTCATTGTGAAACAAAATTAGAATTTGAAAAAGTAAGTTCAAAATATTGTACTAATTGTGGCAAAGAACTTGATGAAGAGCATAAGTTTTGTCCATATTGCGGTAAAGAAAAATATTAATATTTTATTTTAAAATTTTTGTGAGGGAATAAATATGATAATAGCTGGTTCAATATTAACGGGTATTGGATTAATATTGCAAATTATTTTTGTTGAATCAAATCTTGGTAGAACATATAGTTATGGTTCGTTTTTGTTGGCATTCACGGCATTTATATTTCTTTTCATCCCAGGGATTATCCTATTAATTATTGGGCTTTCTTTAAGGAATAAAAAGAAAAATAAATCAAATAATTATATTGAAAACAAACCATCTATTACTTTAGAAAACAAAGAAGAGAATATTGGTAAAATAACATGTAAATGTGGTTATGAAGTTCAAGAGAATTTTGCATTTTGTCCAATATGTGGTGAACCAAATAATAAATCTAAAAAATGTTCAGTTTGTGGCAAAGAAGTTAAAGAGGAATATATTTGGTGCCCTTATTGTAAAAACAATTTAAGTGCAAATTGTTGTAAAAATTGTGGTTCAGAAGTTGATATTAAATTTGATTTTTGCTCCCATTGTGGTGAACGTATAAATAAAGATTAATAAAAAGACTTTTTAAGTCTTTTTTCATTTTGCAAAATAAGGAGGATTTTGTGGGTAAGAAAAATGATGAAGTAAAAAGTGATAATTCAACCTTGATTCAAAAATATGATGCAGTAAATAAAGCAAAATCAACTAAAAGAACCCGAAACACATATAAACAAGAGATATTGACTTTAAAGCGTGACGAAGACTATATTGATTTATTAACAAAGCCTAAGTATAGATACGCAACTAGATCGGGCGAGAATAAAAAGCTAAAACAAAAAATATTAATAGACTTTTATAAAGACTCACAACAAAATATGTATCTTTTGCAAAGTAATTTTTCAACAAGGAAACCAATAATTATTGGTAAAAACAATTTAAAAGAATATCCAGATATGTCTGTTGCGATGTATGTTGCGATTAACAGCAAGCTAAGAATAGAAAACGGAAGTGAAAATGAAAAAATAAAAACAGCAGAATTAATATTATTATCAAGGTATGATGCGTATCAAAATTTCGAACACTTTAATAAAATAGATGAAAATACATTAAAATATACATATTTTGGAGAGTCAATAAAAGAGAAAGTTCCTCATTTTCATTTTCAGTCTAAAACACAAGCGCTAATTTATAACGACACCGCCAAATGTGATGCAATAAGTTTAGATAATTTAATAAAGTATATTATTGACTTAATAAAATCTAAAAAGGATTCTGAATTATTGTTTAACGACTTATCAATGCCATACTTGAAAGTAAAATATAATCCAGAATGCTATCACACTAGCGGTCAAATACTAGAGTTGGCAAATGTTATCAGCAAAAAGAAATTAGTTCAAAAATCATTTATTTATAATTCAGTTGATAAAAGAGATGATTTATACGGACTAAAAGCAGTTCTATTTGACCTAATTTTGTTAAGGGGACTTATTGATGGTTATGAAAATGGTCCTGCAGGATCTAAATCGGGTTCATTAAATGGAATGCAATATGTTAGCTTTGGTGGGGACTTCGGTGGAGCAATGTTTTTTGAGTTAATGTCATTATTGGCAATGAAAATAACAATGGTGGGATTTAGCGAAGAACTAAACGAAGAAATATGTCGTTATGTTCAAGGATTAACTTCATTAGAATTTTAAAAGAGAAATTTTATTTCTCTTTTTATTTTGTTTATATTTGCTAAAAATAAGGTTTTATGTTATACTAAACAAGAATGAAAACAAATTACGATGTTATTATTATAGGTGGTGGAGCATCTGGTATGATGGCCAGCATTTTTTCTGCCCGAAATGGGAATTCAACACTTATTCTAGATCACAATGAAAAGTTGGGTAAAAAATTATATATAACAGGAAAAGGAAAGTGTAACTTAACAAATAATAGCCCGATTGAAACACATTTAAGCAATATAATAACAAATTCTAAATTTATGTTTTCAGCACTCAACCAGTTTTCACCACAAGACACTATGGAATTTTTTGAAACAAATGGATTACAACTTAGAACGGAAAGAGGTAACAGGGTTTTTCCATTAACAGATAAATCCAGTGATGTTATTAAAACACTAGAAAAAACTATGCAAAGATATGGAGTTGATGTTTCGTTGTGTCAAGAAATTTTGTCTGTAAAAAAAGATAAACACTTCAACATATTGTGTGACAATGATATTAACTACACCTGCAATAGTTTGATTGTGGCAACGGGAGGCGTGTCATATTCAGGAACAGGGGCTTCTGGTTTTGGTTATGATATTGCAAAGCAGTTTGGTCATAATGTTATTAAACCAAGAAGTGCTTTGTGCCCAATAGTTGTTAAAGACGATATTAGTTGCCTTAATGGGCTAAGTTTGAGAAATGTGAATCTAATATATGATAACGGCAAGAAACATTTTGAGGAATTTGGTGATTTATTATTTACATTTAGCTCTTTAACTGGACCAATTGCATTAACAATGTCATCAAAAATTAATAAATTAGAGATAAAAAACACAAAACTTTATATAGATTTAAAACCAGCATTAAGTGAAGAAAAATTAGATGAAAAATTTCAACGTGAATTTGTTTTAAACGCCAAGAAAGACTTTAGAAATTATTTAAATTCACTTCTTCCAGCTAGTTTTATAGAGTTTTTTATGAAAAAAACCAAAATAAAGAATAAGAAAATGAGCGAATTCACTAAAAACGACCGATTGATATTAATAAACACACTAAAAAAATTTGACTTTTTGATTGAATCATTAGATAATATCAACGTTAGTATTGTAACAAGTGGTGGAGTTGATGTTAAGGACATTAATTCAAGAACTTGTGAAAGCAAATTAGTTAAAAACTTGTATTTTATTGGTGAAGTTTTAGATATTGATGCCTTAACCGGTGGATTTAACTTACAAATTGCTTGGTCAACAGGTTTTGTTGCTGGAAATAATGTTTAAATTTAATTAACAAAAATGTAAAAGGAAGAAAAATGCTATTTTGGATTTGTTTTTGGATTATATTCTTACCAATGATTATTATTTTTCCAATAAAACGTGTTGGAAAGAATAATCTTAAAGAGTTAAAAGGGAAAAATTTTATTATTGCTTGCAATCATATGTCTAACTTAGATGCTATTATGTTAGATATCAAGTTTTTTAAGAAGTTTAGATACTTGGCAAAGAAAGAGTTATTTCAAAAGAAATTTTCAAACTTTTTTATGCATCAATTAGGTGGTGTTCCTGTAGATAGAAAAAATGCAGACCCTAGAGCAATTAAAGAAATTTTTCGTCTTATAGGAGATGATAAAAAAATTGCAATTTTCCCGCAAGGAACAAGAGCAAAAACTGTTCATATTGAAGATGGAAGCGCAAAAGAGGGTGTTGCAATGTTCTCAATAAGAACCAACACTCCAATATTGCCATTAATGTATGATAAAAAAATCAAACCTTTTAGAAGGACAAAATTAATTATTGGAAAACCAATATATCCAGACGAAACAAGAAAAAAAGATAAAGAATATTTAGCAGAATATGCTAATCACCTTGTGGTAGAAATGAACGGATTGCTTCCGCAATTAGAATATAAAGAAATTAAACAGCTTGAAGGAGAAAATAAACAATGAAAATGAAAGACTTTGACATCACTATGACACACTACAATAGAGGAGATATAATAACAGGAACAATTGTTATGATTGGTAAAGATGAAGTTGTTGTAGCAATTGGTGGATTAAGAGAAGGGGTTTTCCCTCGCTCTGAACTTGAACCAACATTTAAACTTGGTGATGCTGTTCTAGTTATGGTTACAGGAGAAATTAACGAAAAAGGTTGCCTAGTTATGGTTCACGAAGGTGTTAATAAAGCCATTGAAAATAGGGAAAAACTTAAAAATTTAAAAGTTGGAAGTGAACTCAACTTTAAAGTTAACGATATTAATAATTATGGTTTGCTTGGAGACTTTATGGGTTATAGAGTTTTCTTACCATATGCACAATGCTCAAGGGCTGATTATCTTGATAGAGAAGCGTTGAAAGAAAGAGAAATAACAGGTGTTGTTATAGAGCTAGATAACATAAAAAAATCTATTGTTTGTTCAACAAAACTTTTAGAACAAGAGAATATAACACCGATTGAAATTGGAGATGTTTTAAAAGGATCTGTTATTAAACTTGAAGATAAATATGCAATTGTTCTTCTTGTTAATGGAGCTAAAGCAAAGTTATCAATAAGTGATGCTTCACACACAAGAATTAAAAGCTTAGCGGAAGTTGTTGAATTAAATAAAGAATATGATTTTAAAATAATAGAAACAAACATAGATTTTTCTAGAATTAGTGTTGGATTAAAACAACTTGTTGAAAGTCCTATTGAGAAGCTGTTTAATCAAACTAATCTTGGTGATGAAGTAGAAGGTGAAGTAATTAAAATATTACCAGTTGGCGCCGTAATTAAGTTGGATAATGGTTTGACAGCTTTAGCAATAACAAAAGAAAATAGTGATAGAGCTAATGTTGCAACTCATCATATATATAAATTGGGTGCAAGAGTTAAAGGATATATTTCAAATAAAAACAATGAAAATAGAAAATTAAACATAATAACTAATATTAAAAAGGAAACAAATTAATAAAATCCACGAGAAATCGTGGGTTTTTCTTATTTTAATAAAAATTTCACTTTTTCGACAAAAACATTGAAAATTTTTTAACAATGTATTAATATAAAATTATGCAAAGAAAATTATGGAAATGGATATTTTCAATATTTATTGTTATTGTTTTAATTTCACTTGCAACTTTTTTAGTATTGCAAAATAATCAAGAAAGTGATATTGTGGAAGATGATAAGCAGAAAGAAACATATGCAACAGCATATTCTTTTAATATTCCAGATACAATCAATATACTTCTCGGAACAAATGCAACTCTTAAAACAGGATATGTAACAACAACCCCAATAGAAGCGGTAAGTAAAGTCTCTTATGAAATAATTGCAAAAAGCGGAAGCAATTTAAATGGGATTAAGTTTGATAACAATGTTATCCAAGCAAATGCAGTTGGTAACTATACAATAAAATTCAAAATTCCAAAATCTGAAACAACAAATTTTACTAAAAATATAAGTGTTAATGTTTACGACAATCAAGCAAGCTCTCATATAACTCAAAAAATAAATTCAATTTACATAAACGAGAGGTTGGACCTTGATACTATATTTGAAATAGAAGAACAAAATTATATCGTAGAGACAGACAGTAAAATTGCGTTTTCAAACAATGATTTCATACCTCTGTTAGTTGGT
>JBGVFL010000038.1:0-6237 GCA_045120995.1 Candidatus Onthoplasma sp.
TTTCAAAAATTTCACTAATCTCCTCCCCAAATCTAGAATTAACAGAATATCCACGTTTAAAATATTTAAATTCACTTAAAATCTCTTTGATTTCATGTTCCACAACACTTTGAGTAATTTCCTTATCTAATTTGTTTAATTCATTCTCATCTTTTGCATTAACAACAGATTCAATATATTTATTAAAATCCTCAACCTCTGAAGTTATATTTATAAAGTTGGTTTCTGTGTTCTTCATTAAAAACTTCTTAAGATCCTTATAGGGAATTAGCGCTTCTTTAAGTTTTAAATTAGTTGGATCTGAAAAATATATTCCACTGATATTATATTTGTCATCATTAATATTTACAGCACATATTTCGTGATTATTCTGTTCTGATAATGATTCTAATGTTGTTCCTGTAGTTACCGCATCAATTCCCAGCTTCAAACATAAAGCTTTTAAAAGCGCTGCATAACCAACACAAACCACCTGTTTGTGATTTAATGCTGCCATAAGAGTTCTAGACGATACTTTTCTATCATCTTTACTTTCTTTCTGATATTTTAAGCGCTTTCTAACATAAGCATATGCATATAAAAACTTTTCGGATTTTGATAATTCATTACTATCCAGACCTTTCATAGAATTAATCTTATCACAAACATCATCCAACTGTTTTAAAGTGTTTCTTACTTCTTCTGCCGAATATACTTCACCCACTTCCGAAAATGTTACTTGCACGCCTTTCTTTTCAAAATCATTAATTTTTTTAAGTAAATCCTGATTTGCCTTATCATCTAAAATAATAGTCTCTAGTTTAAAACATCTAATTGTTATTGTTTCAGTTTTAATATTATTAATGATATAAGCTATAAAGCCATCATCTTGCAGCATATCGGTATCAATATATAAATCCTTGTGAGTTATATATTGATTTTCATATACATACTCAGATAAAGATGGTTTATTTAACCCAAAATCTGTTAAATAAATAACCCCATCTTTGTCAATATCACAAAATGTGTTGTTGGCAGTATAATTACTACTCATCTTCATTTCTCCCTTGCCTTTAACCTTATTTAAAGAAAAAATAAAATTTGTCAACTATTAAAACGCATCGACAATGTGAGTAATTTCAGGGTTTTCAAGTCCTAAAATTGATATTGCGTCAAATCTACAATTTGAGCCATATTTGCCATGTTTAACCATATAAAGCGAAGCAACAGCATGAATTTTTTGTTGTTTTCTTTCATCAATTGCCTCAAACGGATGACCATATTTTTGACTTATTCTTGATTTAACTTCAACAAAAACTAAATAATCATTATCTTTGGCAATTATGTCAATTTCGCCAACATTGTTTTTATAATTAACTTCAAGAATTTTATAGCCTTTTTTCTTTAAATAATCACTTGCAATTATTTCGCTTCTCTTTCCATACGTATTCGATTGCACTCTTCTTCTCCTATAATTTTACCTAAGAAACTTAGTCTATGTATTGGAGTTATTCCATTTAATTTTATTGCTTCGATATGCTTTTTTGTTCCATAACCAACATTGTTTTCAAAGTCATAATTAGGATAAATTTTTGCATAGTTTTCCATCATTCTATCACGATAAACTTTGGCAATAATTGAAGCACAAGCAATTGCATAACTTGTTGCGTCACCCTTAATTGTAGGCATTTCGTTCTCGCATAAATTAAGCTTAACCGCATCAACAAGCAACAAATCTGGTTTAACCTTGCTGTTTTCAAAGCATTCTTTCATTGCCTCTTTTGTTGCGTTGAGAATATTGATTTTGTCAATAACATCTTGATCTTTAATGGAAATTGAAACTGAATATGCAGTGTTCATTATTTCATCATAAAGCCTTTCTCGGTTTTTCTTTGTTACTTTCTTGCTATCAAACACGCCACTAAGCATTGTGTCATACGGCATCACCACACAAGCAGTTACAACCGGCCCTGCAAGCGGACCACGCCCAACTTCATCAATGCCAGCTATGAATTTCACTTTATCACTTAAAAGCGCTTTATCATGTTCAAAAATTTTTGTTGTGTCTATCATATTTCCCTTTTGTTTTATTCTAAAATAATTTTTCCAAGTTTGCCAGCTCTGAAATCTGTTAAAAGAATTTTTGTGGCACGCTCCATATCGATTTCGCCACCTTTAACTAGGCAACCGCGCTTTTTACCAATCAATTTTAAAACATCATTATCAAGTGTGTCTTCTTCGAAAACAACACCATATTTAGTTTGAAGTGGTTTTGTTTTCATAACACGAAGTTTTCTAATTAACCTTTCACAAACATCAATAAGATTCAATACATCATCTCTAACAGATCCAACAAAAGCAAGGTTATAAGCCTTATCTTCATCATCAAAATTAGGGAGCAATACTCCAGGGGTGTCCATAAATTCAATGTCGTTTCCAACTTTAATCCATTGTTTGCTTCTTGTTACTCCTGCTTTGTTCCCTGTTATTGCTCTACCCTTGTTGCAAAGGTTGTTTACAATTGTAGACTTTCCTGAATTTGGAATTCCAAGAACCATTGCACGAAGAACAAATGTAACTTGACGCTCTTTATTCTTTTGCAAACGTTCTGCAAACTCTTTTCTTATTGCATTAACAATAATTTTAGCGTTTCCGCTAACTGTAGCGTTTAAACTTACACATTCATGGCCAAGAGAGTTAAAATACTCTTTAAAACGCTTAATGTCAGCTGGCTCTACCAAATCCGCCTTATTCAAAACAAAAATTATAGGTTTGTCTTTACAAACCTTAACAAATTCAGGATTTATACAACTCGTTGGACATCTTGCATCAAGAACATAAACAAAACAATCGCAAAGTTTTGAATTGTTTTGCATTTCTCTTAGGGTTTTGCTCATATGCCCCGGAAACCAATTTATCATCTTATACTCCCTTTTCTTTTTCTTCTGCTTCAGTAAAAACTTTTGGATATTCTTTTCTTCCAAGAATACAAACATCTCCAAGTTTCATTGATTTTTCTCTTTCTTCAAATGTTGGAAATTTATGGGCAAGTAAAGGTTTATCCAACTCTTCAGGATTAACTTGTTTTTCACCAAATTTTCTGCTTGCAAGAATTGATCGATCTTTTTTTCTATAAGATAAAAATTTAATTAAGCCCACAATTTCTCCTTTATTTTAGCAAATCTGGTCGATTCTTTTTTGTTATTTCAAAAGATTGTTCTCTTCGCCAAACTTCAATGTTTTTGTGATGTCCTGAAAGCAACACTTCTGGAACAGTCATTCCACGAAATTCTGCTGGGCGGGTATATTGATTATATTCAAGCAAATTGTCGCTAAAACTTTCGTCTAGTGTGCTTTCTTCTCTTATCACACCTGGAATTAAGCGAATAATGCTATCAGCCACCACCATCGCTGGAAGTTCACCACCGGTTAAAACATAATCACCAATTGAAAGTTCTTCAATGCTAAAGTAATCTATAACTCTTTGATCTATTCCTTCGTAATGACCACAAAGCAAAACAATATGTTCAAACTTGCTCATTTCTCTTGCCATAACTTGATTAAACACTTTGCCACGTGGTGACATATAGAAGATTTTAGAATTTTCTTTCTTTACGCTTTCTATTGCTTTAAAAAGTGGTTCGCACATCATAACCATTCCAGCCCCACCACCAAAAGGCATATCATCACAGCGGAAATGAGGTGGATTTGCAAAATCTCTAATATTGGTTATATTAATTTCAATTTTTCCATCTTCAACTGCTCGCTTAATTATGCTTTCTTTGAGAGGACTAAACATTTCAGGAAAAAGTGTTAAAATATCTATTTTCATATTACACTCTCACATTTTCAAAGGTTTGTTGATCAATCACGAAAGCACCTTTTTCTTCATCATAATTGATTACTTCGTCAACATATGGAATTTGATAAGAAGAAAAACCTGCTTTGATTGTTAAAACAACGCTTGCGCCGTAATCATCATAGTCTACCATATAACCAATTTGTTCGCCTTTTTCGTTTATTACAGGTTTGTTAATTAAATCGCTTAAATAAACCTTGTCTTCAAACTCAACGTATTTATCTCTATCAATATAAATTGATTGATTTCTAAATTTTTCAGCACTATCAACATCTGAAATGATATCTAATGTTACAATGTAAAAATCTTTGTTCAAATTTTGAACATTTTTAACTTGTGCTTTTGCAAGTTTGTTTGTTACCATAACTTCTTTAAACATTGAAAAATGTTCATCAACATAACATTCAATTTTAACAGCACCTTTTATTCCGTGTGGACGCAAAATCTTTCCTATTTCTAATAAGTTCATAATTCTTCCTTTTATAAATTATATTATAGCATAAAATGGCAATTTGGAAAACAAAAATGCGGAGATTAGTCCGCATTTTCTACTTTTTCATCAAATTTGATAACCATACGTTTATCGCTACTTGTTGATTTAACAACTGTTCTGATTGCATTTGCAATACAGCCACCACGACCGATAACACTGCCTAAATCTTTGCTATCAACTTTAACTTTGAAAACCTTGGTCTTACCTTGATTTTCAGCTGTGATTTCAACCGCATCAGGATTAGATACAAGATTTTTCACGATGTACTCTAAAATTTCTTGCATAGCCTACTCCTTATGCTTTTTTCTTTTTGTTGTTAGTTTTTGGCACGCTATTACCTTTAACTTCTAAAACACCAGCGTGTTGTAATAAAGTTTTAGCAGTTTCAGTTGGTTGAGCACCATTTTTAAGCCATTTTTGAGCTAATTCGTTATTAATTTTGATTTCAGCTGGGTTTTTAAGCGGATTATATGTTCCGATTTGTTCAATATATTGACCATCACGAGCCACTCTAGCGTCTGCAACAACAACACGATAGAACGGAGATTTCTTATCACCCAAACGAGTTAATCTAATTTTAATTGCCATTTTTATTACTCCTTTTCGATATTTGATGCTATAAATATAACAGAAAAAAAATTATCTGTCAAGTAGTTTTACCTTACATTTTTGAAAATTTTTAAATTTATGAATAAAAGAAATAAATAATATTTATAAAATTGTATCTTTTGGTTGTTTTTAATTGACAAACCTAAAAACTTTTGATATAATCCCGTTACTATTTGTTTTGAGGGTATAATTTATGGGTCTTATAGAAAAATTTTTAATGAAAGTTGACAATGCTTATTCAAAAAAAGAATTCGATGAAAAAGCGTATTTAATTAATTTTATTTTGAATGAAGCACATACTGTGATAAGACCTATTAATAATAAATTTTGGTGTTATTATTTAAATTTGTCTAATGAACCATTTCCAGACGATAAGAAATTGGGCGCTGATTTATTAATTTATTCTGGTTATGTTTCTCAAATACTTAATTTACACAACGAATTAATTACATTTTATGAAACGCATAAGGATTATTTAAAATCTCAAGCTGAACAATATGCAAAATTAAATAAATCTTGTTTGGATCTTTATTCACATACAATGGAAATTCTACATAATTATGAAGATATGAATAGATATATTCCTTCTAAGGAAAACAGTCTTATTATTGATAAATTGAGTGAAATTGCTAAAATGTTATGTCAACATACTGGTAAATTTGATATGCCACAAATAGTTAAAACTTATAGAATTGAATTACAAAATCAAGCAACAAAAAACACGCAATAAAGCGTGTTTTTTATTGTTTTATAATACAATTTAAGCAGTAACATATCCTACCTAGTTGTGTATATAGCGATAGTGATTAATTAAACAAGATTAATTCCCCATCAATTTCTTCATTAAACCCATCTTACCTTTAGGATTCTTCATCATTTTCATCATTTCTTTTGATTGATTAAATTGTTTAATGAGTTGGTTTACATCGCTAACTTGAACTCCTGCACCTTTTGCAATACGTTGGCGTCTGCTTCCGTTTATTATGTCTGGATTTTGACGTTCTTTAGCTGTCATTGATTGAATAATAGCCTTATTTTTTTCTAATTGCTTTTCATCTATTTGATTTTCGATATCTCTTAATTTTCCGCCAAGTCCGGGAATCATTCCTAGAACAGATTTTATTCCACCCATTTTCTTTAGTGAATTAAGTTGTTCAATATAATCATCGAAATCAAAGCTATTTTCTCTAAATTTCTTCTCCATTTTCTTGGCAGTTTCTTCATCAACAGCTTCTTGAGCCTTATCAATTAAAGTTAAGACAACACCAATACCTAAGATTCTGCTTGCCATTCGATC
>JBGVFL010000039.1:0-4015 GCA_045120995.1 Candidatus Onthoplasma sp.
AAGTTGATTATATCGCAATAGACTCACTTTTCACACCTGTTAAACGTGTTAGTTTTGAAGTTCAATCTAGCCGTGTTGGTCGTAGTCTTGACTATGATAAACTTGTTTTAGATGTTCAAACTCGTGGAACAGTTACAGCAAAAGAAGTTGTTGCTCTTTCTGCAAAATTGATGAATGATTATGCTGCTATGTTTATTGAACTTGTTGAAGGTATGGACGGAATGAATATCTTAGTGGCAAGAAAAGAAGACGAAAGAACAAAATTGTTCGAAAAACCTATTGAGGAAATGGAATTAAGTGTTCGTAGTTATAACTGCTTAAAACGTGCTGGAATTGACACTGTTGGTGATCTTGCAAAGAAAACTAAAGGTGAAATGATGAAAGTTCGTAACATGGGTGCTAAATCTATGGAAGAAGTTATTGCTAAACTTGAATCTTATGGAATTGTCCTTGAAGGCAATGAAAACTATTAATATTAAAATTCATAAAAGGAGAAAAACATGAAAGTTAAAATGTTAGGTCGTCCAACTGAAGAAAGATTAGCTATTATGAGAAACCAAGCAACTGATCTTCTTTGGAAAGGTAAAATCCAAACAACTCTTGCAAGAGCTAAATCTTTAAAGAGTTATGTTGAAAAACTTTTAACTCTTGCTATTAACAGTTATGAAGATGTTGTTACTGTAACAAAATATTCAGTTAATGCAAAAGGTGAAAAAGTTGCTCGTGAAGTTATGAATGATGGTCCTAAAAAACTTGCTGCTAGAAGAAAAATTATGGCTAAAGTTTATTCTGTTAAAGAAGAACGTAAACCAGGTGAAAAGAAAGCAGATTTCATAGCTAGAACAGAAAATATCAAACACCCACTTTTGGAAAAAATCTTTAACATTTATGCACCTAAATATGATGCAAGAGCTAAAGAATTAGGTCAAAGAGGTGGATACACTCGTATCCTTAAAGTTGGTATCCGTAAGGGTGATAATGCTGAGATGGCTATCATCGAGTTAATTTAATTAACTCAGTGAGAGACTGCGAAGCAAACTATATGGAACTTGTTTCCATACAACGCTGAAATGGCAATCATTGCATTGTTATAATTCAAAATAAAGTATATGATGATTTAAGCATTGCATTATTTGAAAGACAAATTATAACAGAGTGCCGAATCAGGCAAATTTAAGCCTTCAAACGGAGCAAACGATAGAGAATAAATTTAAGCATCAAATAATGCAAAAGACAAACCTAAATATAGAACAAAAAAAGACCAAGGTGTTGGTCTTTTTTTTATATTGACAAAGTACTAACTATATGTTAAAATTTAATAAAGGAGAAAAAATGAAAATAATTCAAAAAGGTGTGATTTTTAGTGGAGAATTAGTTAATAAATTGGAAGAAGCGTGGAAACTAGGCAAGAAAATTAAAATAACTGGCGTTAATTATTATGGTGTTGAGTTCTCGACTGAGGGTAAGATAACAACTGATGATAGTAATGAACCTGGTTTTGGTAATTACGAAGAAATAACCAGTATTATTAATCTTGAATTTGCTAAAAGCAAGCATTATCCAGATGATTCAAGAACATGTTTTGTTGCCCCGTTTAAAACAAAAATTTCATATGCGGAAAACAGTTTAATTATTTTAAGCATTGAAATTGACGGAGAAGTTGTTTTTGAAAACCCTAATACAAAACTCATTTGTAAGAAAACGAAGAAAAATGGGAAAGATCTTTTAGCAAAGTTGGAAAAGAATCAAACAGATTATCCAGATTGTCCCGTTATGCAAGAAATAAATAAATTGGTTGGTAAACCTGTAATTATTGATGGAGAAGAAGGAGTTCTTGTTTCAGTCGATGGCGTTTCAGGAGATGGATATCCAATTGTTAATATATACGTGAGTCCTTACTATTTATGTAGTTTAAATATTCATGGTGATTCAGTTTTATCAACCGAAATGGAAGATGGAACACGGGTTGTTCTTGCTAAAAATGCCCCTGAAGAGTTTGAACAAGCATTGATAAAGGCTTCATCAGGATCACACACAGAAACAATTTAGAATGACAAAAAAAGACCAGTTAAGTGGTCTTTTTTTTTGTTAAAATCAAGTTAAAATTGATATAATTTTATGTAAAAATTAGGCAAAAATATTATATAATTAACCCTTTTTGTGTTTGAGAATAGTAGTCATCCAATGTGTGATTTTTGCTATAAATTAATATGTAAAATCTACAAAAATCGTTCAAACATTTTATTGAATTTAAATGCTAAAAACAAACAATAAATTAGTTAAGAAATTTCTTAAAACTATTGACAATTTTATTGCAATTTATTATAATAAATTCGTATTGTACAAAATGCTGCTTTGTTAATACTTGGCATATGCCAAAAAGAGGTTGCTTAAAAATTTTATAAGGAGGAAAATACATGCCTACAGTTAATCAATTGGTGAGAAAAGGTAGAAGAGCTGAACAAACAAAATCTCAATCTATTCTTTTGGAAGAATGTCCACAAAAACGTGGTGTTTGTTTAACAGTTACAACTACAACACCTAAAAAACCTAACTCAGCTTTACGTAAAATTTGTAGAGTGCGTTTATCAACTGGTAAAGAAACAACTTGTTACATTCCAGGTGAAGGACACAATCTTCAAGAACACAACGTAGTTTTAGTTCGTGGCGGACGTGTTCCAGACCTTCCAGGTGTTAGATATCACGTTGTTCGTGGTGCTTTAGATACTGCTGCTGTTCAAAAACGTAAACAAGGTAGAAGTAAATATGGCGCTAAGAGACCTAAATAGGACTTAGACTTTATTATGAAATTTTAAAAATATAATTTTAGTTAAATATTAAAAAGGAGAAATTTATGTCAAGAAGAAATGCGGCTGTAAAACGCGAAGTTTTACCAGATCCATTATATAATTCTACTTTGGTTACAAAAATCGTAAATCAAGTTATGTATGATGGAAAGAAAGGCATTGCTCAATCTATTGTTTACACAGCAATGAAAACTGCTAGTGAAAAACTTAACGAAGATGCATTAAATGTTTTAACAACTGCAATTGAAAATATCAAACCAAAACTTGAAACTAAAGCTAGACGTGTTGGTGGAGCAAACTACCAAGTTCCAATGGAAGTTAGCGCTGATCGTCAACAAACTTTAGCAATTCGTTGGTTGGTTATGTGTGCTAGAAAGCGTAACGAAAGAGGTATGGAAAAAAGACTTGGTGCTGAAATCGTTGATGCATTCAATCAAGCAGGTGGAGCAATCAAGAAACGTGACGATATGCATAGACAAGCAGAAGCAAACAAAGCTTTCGCTCATTATCGTTGGTAATAAGGGGGATTAAATGGCAAGACAAGTTCCATTAGAAAAAATTAGAAACGTTGGTATCATGGCTCACATTGATACTGGTAAAACAACAACAACTGA
Organism: Candidatus Onthoplasma sp.; assembly: GCA_045120995.1. Lineage (GTDB taxonomy): Bacteria > Bacillota > Clostridia > Christensenellales > UBA1242 > Onthoplasma. The sequence goes on from JBGVFL010000039.1 coordinate 3,422, forward strand.
AAGAATTTTGTTCTACACTGGAATTAACCATAAGTTAGGTGAAGTTCATGATGGTGCTGCAACAATGGACTGGATGGTTCAAGAACAAGAAAGAGGTATTACAATTACTTCTGCTTGTACAACTTGTAAATGGAAAGATTGTTCAATCAACATCATTGATACTCCAGGACACGTAGACTTCACAGTTGAAGTTGAAAGATCATTAAAAGTTCTAGACGGTGCTGTTGCATTGTTTAGTGCTCGTGCTGGTGTTCAAACTCAATCAGAAAAAGTTTGGAAACAAGCAACAAAATTCAATGTTCCAAGAATTTGTTTCGTAAACAAAATGGACATTAACGATGCAAACTTCTTAAAAGTAGTTGCAAACATGAAAGAAAGATTAGGTGCAAACGTTGTTCCAGTTCAACTTCCAATTGGAGAAGCTGAAACATTCAAAGGTTTTGTAGACTTAATCAAAATGAAAGCTTATGTATTCTATGATGATTTAGGAAAAGATGTTAGAGAAGAAGAAATTCCTGCTGACATGTTAGCTCAATGTCAAGAATATAGACAAAAAATGATTGAATCAGTTGCTGAAACTGATGATGAATTATT
>JBGVFL010000040.1:0-6053 GCA_045120995.1 Candidatus Onthoplasma sp.
AAAGGAGGAGAAACCTCAAAAGGAAATTAAAGGAAGAGAGGTGAATCTTGATATTGCAGAACTTGTTAAAAGAGCTCAAAACGAAATAGTTATAGGAACAAATCCAACTATAAAAGAAGGAAATAAAGCAAAACAAGTTGAGGGTTTGGAATCTCAAATTGTTGCAGAAGTTAATTTTGAAGATTTGATTGTCGAAGGGGCAAACACAAAATTATCGGTAACAACAAAAACTGTTAAAATAGTGCCTAAAACACCTAGTGAAAAAGATTCAGGATCTGAATTAACATTATAATATCAAAAAAAAAAGAGCGATTTTAAAATCGCTCTTTTTAAATGTTTGGATTGTGTGATTTTTCTAAAATGTATTCTTTTAAGAAATTTGCAATTGCGGTGCAAATTTGAACATTGGATTCTGGAGTTATTTTTGTTGATTCAATAGTGTCTAAAACATCTCTATCTGCTTTAACAGTTTCCCAATTTTCTCTTAAAAGAGCTTCGTAGAGTTTGATAATTGGAACAACCCTAAATTCATAATTTTTAAATTCAGGTGTTTGAGTTAAAACTTCAATTAAATATGTTATGTCGGCAATAGAATTTGTTTTTAATTCATTCATTCTTGTGAAAGTTCTTGCATTTTCAGGGAAAGAGATTAATGTAAAGATTGCTCTTGACAATAAAGATATATATTCACTTTCTGATCCATAATTCTTTCTAGGATAAACTTTAAAATCATTAAGTTTTTCTGGATTAGAAACAATGCTATCAATTACATTTGTTGTTATAGATGATTTTGCCATCTGTGTTCTCCTTTTTATTTTCTAATTCGGCATCATTTTATCATAGATGTTTTAATTTGTAAATACCTTTTTTGAAAAAAAATTTAAATTTCAAAGTCTTTTATGTTGTAAGATTTATTCATAACTTTAAGTAAGGTTTTAAAATTATCATCTTCTGCCGATTTGTTATTATGCAATTTATTGCACTTATTGCATTTATATTTTATGATATAACCTTTTTTATTGTTAACTTCAACATCAATAGGAACAAGCGTTCCAAGGCAAGTGTTCGCTCTATCGCCAGGATTAATATCAATATGAATAGAGCATAGGCATTTAGAGCAATGGTCTCTAGATGAATATTTAAGTGGTGGGACAAGCTTGCCACAAACTCTACAAACAAACTCGTTGTCGTTCTTTTCAAATATTTTCATATCTAAATTTTATCATATTCAAGTTGTTTTGTAAAGATATAAACAAAAAAACCGCAAACGCGGTTTTTGTTTTATAAATCGTTATGTTGGCTGTGAGTGTGGCTATCAATAATAGCTGGAATTGCCTTTTTAACATTTTTCAATCTTTTTGACCATGTATCTTCAGGGTTTGCGTCAATCACAGAGTCAATGTAGTTTAATAATTCATCTGAGTATTCTTCACCGAATTTTTCAATCATGAATTCGTAGAAGTCTAGGTAAGCAAGTCCTCCTGTTATTTTGAAATCGCTAACTAAAGATGTGTGTTCTGGATTGCTAGAATAAACATTTGTTTTCTTAGCAACGAAAAGAACAGACAATGATTCTTTTCCTCTTGTTATTTTGTGAACCCCATTAAATTTAAGATTTTTCTTTTTACTGATTAAAATTTCAAATAATTCTTTAATCTCTTCGTCTGATAATTGGTTTACCCAATAACCTTCCGTATATTTTGTGTTCATAAATCCTCCCTCCATATGAGTTTGAGCTAAGTATATCATAGAGATGTGGATATGTCAAGTAAAAACAATTTTTAGTGAATGTTGTTTGTTGATATTGACAAATAAGTTTTTCGTGATAGAATGTGACCATTATGAAAATTGAAGAAATTAGAGAGTTGATAAAAGATGAAGATGCTGGGAAATTGAGAAAACCCGCAACAATAGCTAATAAAAACAGAAAATTAATAAGTAGTGCCAGTGATGCCTTAACTATCATTGTGAAATTTATACTTGAAAATTCTGATAGAGATGTGTTTGTAAACACTTCATATGGAAAACTTGTAATGAAGAAGGCTGGAATATTGGATTTGTATTGCGAAGAACCTAGATATAGAATTTATCAAACATCAACAATATTCGGAAAAGGAAAGTTTTTTGATTCGCGTGCATTGTTTGAAAATTGGAAGTATCCTAAATGGATAGTCCCTGGATTTTGCTATAGTAATGCGTATGCCCATATCTTAACTCAAGGAATAAAAGCTAAAATTGTAAGTGGGATAGTTTATATTGGGAGAGGCAAACCATTTTTACATTCGGTTATTTTAACAAATGAAGGTATGGTGATTGACTTTAATTACAGTTTGGTTATGGATAAAGAATTATATTTCAATTTATTTAATTTTGAAGTTTTGGCAGAACTTGAGTCTGAAAAGATTCTTGAAAATAAAGAGTTTTGCTTAAGTAATCCAAAAATTTTCTCCGATTATAAATCTTATGAAATTAACTTTGCTTTTGATGATGTTATTGAAAGAGTTAAAGCAAAACAAAACATATTAGATAAAGAAGTTGGGATTTAACCCAACTTTTTTCTTGTTTGATGGAACGAAAAATAATTAAAAAAAGTTTTAAAAAAGGGTTGACAAAGTTGTATATGTTTGGTAGAATAGCATTGCTGAATTGCGGGATTGACGCATAAGGTTGCATTTGTTAGCAAGCAACAAATGGGAATTTATGCTGACCTAGTCCTTTTGGACGCCGGCACAAAAATGGGTTTAGGCCCAATTTATTTTTGGGATTCAGCACTTAACACCCGGCATAGTGTTAATATGTATAAGTAAAAGAGATTTTAAACTGTCATAAACATTATAAAGGTTCAATGTTAAATCGCTGGTAAAAGTGTTGACTAAAATAAAAAGGAGAGAAAAAATGGCAACAACAAAATTAAGAATTAAACTTGCTTCTTACGATACAGGTTTAATAGAAAACGTGGTTTCAAGAATTCTTGACACTGCAACAAAGTCTGGCTGCAAAGTTTCAGGCCCAATTCCACTCCCAACAAAAAGAGAAGTGGTAACAATCATTCGTGCTACGCACAAATATAAAGATTCAAGAGAACAATTTGAATCAAGAACACATTTTAGATTAATTGATGTTTTCGCACCAAATTCTAAAGCTGTAGACGCAATCTTAAAGATGAACGTTCCAGCTGGTGTGGACATTAAGGTAGAATTATAAGGAGGAGCGCTGTGGAAAAAGCTATTATCGGTAAAAAGTTAGGAATGACTCAAGTGTTCACAGATGACGGAAGAGTTCAACCTGTAACAGTTATTGAAGCAGGTCCTTGCTATGTAACACAAATCAAAACTCAACAAACTGACGGCTATGAAGCTGTTCAAATTGCTTTTGGTGAAATCAAAGCTAAAAATGTTAACAAGTGCCAAACAGGTGCTTTCAAGAAAGCTGGTGTTGAACCAAAACGCATTATGAAAGAATTTAAATATAACAACATTTCAAAATTTGCTCTTGGTCAAGAAATCAAAGCAGATATGTTCGCTGAAGGTGACATCGTTGATGTTACTGGAACAAGTAAAGGTCATGGTTTCACAGGTGTTATCAAACGTTGGAACCAACACAGACTTAAAATGACTCACGGTGTTGGACCTGTTCACAGAGAAGTTGGCTCAATGGGTGCTAACTCAACTCCAAGTAGAGTTATGAAAGGCAAAAAGATGCCAGGACATTATGGTCACGAAACTATAACTGTTCAAAATCTTAAAGTTGTGCGCGTAGATGCAGATAGAAACATTATTTTGGTTAAGGGTTCAATTCCTGGTCCAAATGAATCAATCGTAACTATCAAGTCTGCTGCAAAAGCATAAGAGGAGATAGATTATGGCAAAACTTAGTGTTTATAATATGAAGAAAGAAGCTGTTGACTCAATCGAACTTAATGATTTAGTTTTCGGCGCAGAATATAATGAAGCATTAATTCACCAAGTTGTAGTTGCTCAACACAACAATGCTCGTCAAGGAACAAAATCAACTTTGACAAGAAGTGAAGTTAACGCAAGTAAAAAGAAAATTTATCGTCAAAAAGGAACAGGTGGTGCTCGTCACGATGAAAGAAGTGCTCCACAATTTGACGGTGGTGGCGTAGTATTCGCACCAAAGCCAAGAGATTTCAGTCAAAAGATCAACAAGAAAATGAGAGATATTGCTTTCTCAAGCGCAATTTCTCAAAAAATCGCTCAAAACGAAGTTTATGTTATTGACGATATCAAATTTGCTGATAACAAAACTAAAGCTGCAAGCGAATTCTTAAAGACTTTTGGTTTAAATAAAAGAACTATCATCTTAACTGATGGTAAAGATGAAAATGTTGTTAGAGCAACAGGAAACATTCAAAAAGTTAGCGCGCAAGACGTTGCTTTATTGAGTGTTACTGACGTTGTTGAAAACACATTCTTGGTATTCACAAAGAATGCAATCAAGAAAATTGAGGAGGCATACGTATAATGAAAGCGCAAGAAATTATCTTAGAGCCTATTATGACTGAAAAATCATACGCAGGCATCCCAAACAAAGTTTATACATTCAAAGTTGCAACAGCTGCAAATAAAGTTGAAATCAAAAAAGCAGTTGAAGAATTGTTTGAAGTTCAAGTTGCTAGAGTTAATACTGTTAACTGCAACGGAAAGAAAAGAGTTAGAAATACAAGACATGGTCAAGTTGAAGGAAGAACAAGTGATTACAAAAAAGCAATCGTTTTCTTGAAAGCTGATAGCAAGCCAATCGCATTCTTCGAAAGCTTGAACTAATAAAAGGAGTAAGAAATGGCTATAAGAACTAAAAAACCTACATCTGCTGGTAGTAGATTCGTAACATATAAAACTTATGACGAATTGTCAAAAGATGCTGTTGCTCCTAAATCATTACTTACAACTGTTAAAAAATCAGGTGGACGTAATGCTCAAGGTAAAATCACTGTTAGACATATCGGTGGTGGAAACAGAAGAAAATATAGAATTATCGACTTTAAACGCAACAAAGATGGTGTTGTGGCTAAAGTTGAAAGCATTCAATACGATCCAAATAGAACAGCATATATTGCATTGTTAAATTATGCTGATGGTGAAAAAAGATTTATCATCGCTCCAAGAGGTTTAAATGTTGGAGATAAGGTTATGAGTGGTGCTGGTGCTGAAATTAAAGCTGGAAACGCTCTTCCATTAAGTGAAATTCCACTTGGTTCAAAAATTCACAATATTGAATTACAACCAGGTCGTGGTGGACAAATGGTTAGATCAGCTGGTTTGTCTGCTCAATTGATGGCTAAAGACGGTGGTTACGCAACTCTTCGTCTTCCATCTGGTGAAATGAGAAAAGTTTTAGATAGATGCCGCGCAACAATCGGTGAAATCGGAAATGAAGAAAATGAAATTGTATCTTTAGGTAAAGCTGGACGTAAACGTCATATGGGCGTTAGACCTACAGTTCGTGGTTCTGCAATGAACCCAGTAGATCACCCACACGGTGGTGGTGAAGGTAAATCACCAGTTGGACACGCTGGTCCAATGACTCCATGGGGAAAACCTGCACTTGGCTTGAAGACAAGAAAACACAAGAAAGCTTCTGACAAACTTATTGTCAAGAGAAGAACTAAGTAGGAGTGTAAATTATGAGTAGAAGTTTAAAGAAACAACCTTACGTTGAAGAAAAGTTAATGGCAAGAGTTGTTGCAATGAATGAAAAAGGAGAAAAAAGAGCTCTCAAGACTTGGTCAAGATCAAGCACAATTTATCCTGAATTCGTTGGACATACAATTGCTGTTCACAACGGAAGAAAACACATACCTGTATACTGTACTGTCGATATGGTTGGTCATAAATTAGGAGAATTTGCTCCAACAAGAACATTTAAAGGCCACAAACAAAAAGATGCTAAGAAAAGATAGGAGATAAAATATGGCAAAGAGAATTAGAGAAAAAGCTGAATTATTAAAGCAAAATAGAGATACTCGTCCTTATGCTTGCGTTCGTTACGTTCGTCTTTCTCCTACAAAGGCAAAAATCGTTATCGATCAA
>JBGVFL010000041.1:0-8451 GCA_045120995.1 Candidatus Onthoplasma sp.
CTTTGGTTGAAGTTATTGCGGAAGAAATAGGTGTTGATGTAAAAGATTTGGAAGTTGATGTTTATTTTGAACACGCTGTAAAAGGAAAGTTGAGCAAAAAAAATTTAATTCAATATTGGAAATATAATCAATGTGTTGCAGATGCTATTTTTGTTGATTTGGTTATAACAAGCAAGGAGAAAGGTTATAATGTTTCATATAAAAGATGTTTAAAACTTAATCAACACCAAAAAGATGGTTCTAAATTAATTGATTTTTTGGAAGTTGAAACAAAAAGAAATGGTTTAATAAATGAAACAAATTTTGTTTGTCCTGATTATAAAAATTTGAGATTTTATTATAGATTAAAAGAGTTGATTAGAATTGATGAAGGTAAAATATATAGTCCTTATATTGGGAAAATTTATGAAGCTTATGAAAGAGATAAAGAAAAAAGATATTCTAAAAATATTTAAAAAATAATAATAAAATAATAAAAATTCAATAAAAAATCTATTTTATAGATAAAAAATATAAAATTTCAAACAATTTTTGTTAAATATATAATTATATATCATAAAAAAATTCCGCTATATGATTTCGCGGAATTTTTTATTTTTCTTTTCATTATATGGACTTAAGATTACTTTATCTTGTTTTAAACTTTCCCTAACATCAATAACTCTTTGGTTTGAACTACCTTTAAATCTAAGTGTTATATCTTTCAAGTCAATTTTAAATTCGCCATCAACAAGAATGTCAATGTAACTTAAAAGTTCCCTTGTCCAAGGACAGTGTGCTCTACTAGGTTTTAAAAGTTCTTCATCAAACAAATATCCAGAATAACACCAAATTGTTTTGTTTGGGTAAGTTGACTTAACTCTTTTAACAAATTCTAACAACCCTTTTTGGTTGGCGGGTTCCATTGGCTCGCCACCTAAAAGCGTTAGTCCGCTAATATGGCTTGGCTCAAGAGAAGCAATTATTTTATCTTGAACTTCTTGAGTGAAAACTTTGCCATAATTAAAATCCCAAGTTTCAGGATTAAAACAATGCTTGCAATGATGAGTGCAACCACTGACAAATAGAGAGGTTCTAACGCCCTCTCCATTTGCAATGTCATTAAATTTAATATTTGCATAATTCATTACTTTAATTAATCCTTATTATTTTAAAGTTCTGCAGTATTATTTGCTTCTTTTTCGTTTAATTTAAACTGTTTCCATTCTTTAGATAAATCGCAGCAGAATGGTAGTTTAAATGTATCTTCATAAACTACAACTGGAACATAAGCCCAACTTTCACCATTTAAGAATGAATTTTTATTGTTTGAATTTATGTCAACTTGCGTGATATAAAATCTAAAGCATTTTAACGTTTCAAAATCGCTCAATTTTACTTTTTTACAATTTCCGTTATTTAATTCTTCATCATAAACTTCACCAAACCATTTTATATTAAGCGATTCCATTAAAAAGTTCTTAATATCTGTTAATGTAAAATCTTGTTTCATAATCTATTCCTTTTAAATTTATTCCCCTTAAATTTAAAATGCTTTAACCTTTGATGGTGGTGGTTTTATAAGTGAAGAACTCTATCTTTAATTTCTTGAGTTCGTCCTTGGTTCCAGAATTGAGAACCAATGTAGCCACAAGTTCTGCGGGCAACATTCATTTTTGTTTGGTCAAGGTTGCCACAGTTTGGACATTTCCAAATAAGTTTGCCATCGCTTTCTTCAACAGAGATTTCTCCATCGTAAGAACAAACTTGGCAATAGTCTGATTTTGTATTAAGTTCGGCATACATAATGTTATCGTAAATGAATTTAATAACATTCATAACTGCCTCAATATTATCTTGCATATTAGGAACTTCAACATAGCTGATTGCTCCACCTGGGCTCAATGCTTGGAATTCGCTCTCAAGTGAAAGTTTTTCAAATGCGTCAATTGGTTCAGTTACGTGAACGTGATAACTATTTGTTATATAGTTTTTATCTGTTACACCTGGAATAATTCCAAAACGTTTTTGCAAACATTTTGCAAATTTATAAGTTGTGCTTTCTAATGGTGTTCCATAGAGTGAATAGTGAATATCTTCTGCAGCTTTCCATTTTGCAGTGTATTCATTAAGTTTTTTCATAATTTCTAAACCAAGAGCTTTTCCTTCTGGTTCAGTTAATTTTTTACCGATTAATGCGTAAACGGTTTCCCAAAGACCAGCATAACCTAATGAAATAGTTGAATATCCACCATGAAGGTATTTATCAATTTTTTCACCTGGTTTTAATCTTGTTAAAGCGCCGTGTTGCCACAAGATTGGAGAAGCATCACTCAATGTTCCTGTTAATCTTTCATGACGTTTTTGAAGCGCTCTGTGGCAAAGTTCCATACGTTCATCAAAGATTTGCCAGAATTTTTTCATATCTTTATGGGAAGATAGTGCGATATCAATAAGGTTTACTGTTACAACACCTTGGTTGAATCTTCCATAGTATTTTGGTTTATTGTTTTCGTCAACCCATGGAGTTAAGAAACTTCTGCAACCCATACAAGTGTAACAGTGGCCTTCGCCATTTTGGTCAACTTTAAGTTCTAACATTTTCTTTTCACTGATATAGTCTGGTACAAGGCGTTTTGCAGTACATTTTGCAGCAAGTTGAGTTAAATAATAATATTTACTATCTGGACGGATATTGTCTTCTTCTAGAACGTAAATGATTTTAGGGAATGCTGGAGTAACATAAACGCCTTTTTCATTTTTAACGCCAAGATAGCGTTGTTCTAATGTTTCTTCAATAATCATAGCAAGGTCTTCACGTTCACGTTCATTTTTTGCTTCACCAAGATACATAAACTCTGTTACAAAAGGGGCTTGACCATTGGTTGTCATAAGTGTTATTACTTGATATTGAATTGTTTGAACACCACGATTAATTTCTTTTCTAACTCTTCTTTCTGTAATTTTATGAACTAATTCGTCGTCAATTTCTGCGCCAACCTCTTTAAGTTCTTCAATAACATCTTTTCTAATCTTTTGTCTAGATACTTCAACGAATGGTGCTAGATGAGCAAGTGAAATGCTTTGGCCACCATATTGGCTTGATGCAACTTGAGCAACAATTTGAGTTGCAATATTACAAGCTGTTGAAAAAGAGTGAGGGGTGTCTATCTTTGTTCCTGAAATAACTGTTCCGTTTTGTAGCATATCTTCAAGGTTAACTAAATCACAATTATGCATTCTTTGAGCAAAATAATCTGCATCGTGGAAATGGATTAAGCCTTCTTCGTGAGCTTGCCAAATATCTTCAGGGAGCAAAAATCTTTTTGTTAAGTCTTTACTCATTTCGCCTGCCATATAATCTCTTTGAACGCTATTAATGGTTGGGTTTTTATTGCTATTTTCTTGCTTTATTTCTTCATTTTGGCAATCAATTAGTGAAAAAACTTTATCGTCGGTTGTGTTTTTTTGTCTTGCTAATTGGCGAGTGTAGCGATAAGTTATATAATGTTTTGCAACATCAAACTTTCCCTCCCCCATAATAGCGAATTCAACCATATCTTGAATTTCTTCAACTCCAACGGCTCTTCCCATATTTTCACATTTTCTTGTTACATCATTAGTGATTTTTTCAATTTGTTCGTTGCTAAGTTGTTTAGAAGCTTCTTCCATATTGTTATTTGCGTTCATTACAGCTCTACGAATTTTATCACTATTAAATTCAACTTCTTGACCATTTCTTTTGATACATTTCATGATTAATACTCCCCTTAAAATTGATAAAAATTGATGTGAATTGAGCAAAATTTTTAACTGATTTGCTCTAGTTGTGTTGTCAAATATTGGCTATGTCAACATATAGTGTAATGTCTTATTTTTTGCTATTTTTGGCATTTATTTGACTTTATGCAACAATTATACTATAATAATTTTATAAAAAGTGTTGTTTTTACAACATTTTTAAACAAATTTTTAAAAAGTGGAAAATATTTATGGAATATTATGAAGAGTTAAAAAACACCAAAATCTTTAGTTCGGCAACTGAATTTGAGTGTCAGGCGATGATGTTTTGTTTTAAAACAAGATTTAAAATTTTTAATAAAAATTCTCATATTGTTTCGCAAGGCGATAATATGGATGAAATTGTTCTAATTTTGAAGGGAAGTGCTTTAGTGCAGAATATCGATAACTTGGGAGACATTTCAATTTTAATGAGATTGAAGGCTGGGCATATTTACGGATTGGAAGCGGCATATGCTGGAGAGGAAACATATAAGGATAGTTTAATTGCAAGAGAAAAAACATTAGTTATGTTTATGAATAAGCATAGAGTAATTAATCCATGTGCGAATAGATGTAAGAGACATGATATAGTTGTTAAGCATTTAATGCAAATGGTTGCAAGAAGCAATATGAAGTTATTGGATAAAATAACACACTTATCCAAAAAAACAATAAGAGATAAGCTTATGTCTTATTTTACAAATATGTCTATAAAAAGGGGCTCAAATTATTTCGAACTTCCATACAATAAAACTGAACTTGCAAACTATTTATCAGTTGATAGAAGTGCGATGTCTACCGAACTTAGCAAAATGAAAGAAGAGGGAATAATTGATTTTGAGAAACGTCAGTTTCACCTGATAAAAAAGGAGTAAAACTTTTTTAGCAGCTAATTGTCAGTTTCACCTGATAAAAAAGGAGTAAATAGTTTGTTAATATAAAAAAACGATGATATAATTTCATCGTTTTTTCAATATTATTTCTCTTTGCCAATAAAGAATAGGGCAATTAAGCCAGGGCCAGTGTGGCAACCAATAACTTGGGTTAAGTCGGTTATAATTGGTTTAACATCAAGAGTTTCTTTAAGAGTGTTTGCTAATTCTTGAGCTTCATCAAGACATTCAGCGTGAGATATCATAACATATTTTTTATCAGCTATTTTTTCTGTTGCAATATTAACCATTTCTGCGAAAGATTTTTTTCTTGAAATAACTTTTTTATAGCTTACGAGTTTACCATTTTCATCAACACGCAAAACTGGTTTAATGTTAAGAAGAGTTCCAACAACGCCTGAGAATTTTCCAACCCTACCACCACGAACAAGATATTTTAATTGTTCAACAGTAAAATAAGAGCAAACATATGGAATTAATTTTTCAATTTCTGTTTTAATTTCTTCAACAGATTTGCCTTCATTTCTTAAATCATTTGCAATTAAAACAAGAATTCCCTCACCGCAAGAAGCATTTAGTGAGTCAATAATGGTAATTTTATTGCTGTAAACCTGATTCAACTCTTCTGCTACACGTTTTAATGTGAATGTACTACCTGATAGAGCTGAAGAAAAACCTATATGGAGAACATCTTCACCGCTTTTTAATAGTTCTTCAAAATAGTTTTTAGCCGAGTATTCGTTAATTTGAGCAGTTGTTGGAGTTGCTCCATCACGCATACGTTGATAATATTCGTTTGTTGGAAGTTTTTCGCTTAAATCATCGTAGGTTGCGTCATCTAATATAATTTGCATTGGAATCATTTTTATATTTAGTTTTTCGTAATATTCTTTTGGTAAATTTGCAGTTGAGTCTGTTGAAAGTATCATTTAGTTTTTCTCCTTTAATTTTAGTTTAACTAATGTTTCTACACTAGTTGTGTTTGGAAACATATCAAATGGTGTTATTTCTTCGATAGTGTAATTGTCTTTCATTACATTTAAATCTTTGCAAAGAGCAATAGGATTGCAAGATATGTAAATTATATTTTCTATTCCGTTGATTTCATTCATAACATTTTTTCCACAACCTTTTTTTGTTGGATCTAGAATGATTGAGTTTGCATTTTTCATTTCATTTTTAAAGTGTTTATAAAAATCGCCACATATGTTTTTAAGATTTGTTAATCCATTTAATTTTTTTAAATTTTCAGCGCTTTCGTGAGAACTTTTATTAATTTCAATTCCAATTACCTTTTTTGCTTTTTTGCATAGAATAGCCGAAAGCAAGCCTTGACCACTGAACCCATTAATTACGGTAGAGTTGGCGTCTATTAAGTTTAACACTTTATCGTATAATTTGTTTTGAATATCAATATTGGTTTGGTGAAATCCCAATAAATCGACAAAATAAGTCAAACCAAAGTTTGTGATTTTAATATTTTTTATTCCACCAATATGTTTTACTTTTCCACTTAAAACAACACTGTCGTTTCTTGTGTTAATAATTTCATAAAGTCCAATATTGTTGAAATGCGAACAAAATGTGGATAACAAATCACGCAGATCTATATGCTTGGTTGTTACAACGCCAACAAGAATTTGATTTTCAATTGAGCGAACAACTAAATTTTTAATAGAATCTAAATTGTTTGATTTAATAAAAGCTTTAAAAACTTTTAACACTTGGTTTATTGTATTATCAGCAAGAGGACAATTATCAATTTCAACAATTTCATTAGAATTAAATTTTAGCAAACCGCAAGAATTGTCATTAACTGAAAAACTCATTTTATTTCTATAGTTAAATATATTGTGGCATTCAACTGTATCGTTTACTTTAACATTTAGTCCAGTAATTTTTTTAATTGTTTTTATTATATGATTGGTTTTAAATTTTAGTTGTTCAGAATATTTCATATGTTGCAGTTGACAACCGCCGCACATATTGAAATAAGGGCATATAGGATATTGTCTAATAGGACTAGTTGAAATATGTTTATTTATTTTTCCAATTGAATAATTCTTGTTGTCTTCAATTATTTCTATATCAACAATTTCGTCAACCAAAGCGTTTTCAACTAAAACAATTTTTCCATCAATCTTGCCAACACCCTCACCATTCATTCCGTAGTCAAAAATTTTAGTTTCCATAGTTAATAAAATCCTTTAAGCCACGTTTAATTAAAGATGCTAAATTTTGAGATAGTTCTTCAATCGTACAATCAATATTTCCCTTAAACCAATCAGTATAAACGTTGATAGCACCACCAGCAATATACTGAATAACAGTTTTAAATCGTTCATAATTCATAACATATTGCATAACTTTAAAATTGTTAGAAATTGAAATTAGAAGAGATTTTTTAATTGTTTCCATTAGTCTGGTTTCACTTGCTGCTCGAATGAATAATCTATAGAAATCCAAGTCTTTTAATAGAATCTCATTAAATTTATTCAAAATGATTTCAGGAGTTTGATCAATTTGAACTTGTCTAAAATCAAGTTCTAAATCCTTAAAGTTCTTTGCAAGTTCGGAATCTATATGTTTTTCAACAGCTTTGATATTTTCAAAATGTAAATAGAAAGTTCCTCTATTAATATCTGCACGTTTAACTATTTCTGTAACATTTATTTCACCGGGATTGTCAACTAAAAGTTCCAAATATGCAGAAGAAATTTTCTTTTTTGTTAATATTGAATTTTTATATTCTTGTTTTTGCATATCACTATTATATGAAAAATAAACAGATTAGTCAAATAATGTTCATAATTTTTTATACTATGCTAAATTTTTTATATTTAACCGTTAAATATTTGTCAAAATTAATTTTATTTTATATAATTAATTATGAACAGGTGTTCAGTTTTTTGTTAAGTGTTTAAAATGAAGGATTTAAAGGAGAAAATATTATGGCAAAAAAGGTTGCTTTAGTTATTGATAATTCTGCAAGCATAACTGAGGAAGAAATTGAAAAATTAAAAATTGCTAAAATAGTTCCAATTTCTTTTATTGTTAATGGTGAAGAATATTATGAAAATCAAAATATGACTTGTGAAGATTTCCACAAGTTTTTGAGCGATAAAAATACAAATGTTAGTACTTGCCAACCAAGTATTGAAACGGTTAAAGAAACTTGGAGAGAAGTTTTAAATGAATATGATGAACTTGTTTATATTCTTCTATCTAGCGGATTAAGTGAATCATGTAATGCAGCAATAAATGCTAGTGGAGATTCAGAATTTGCTGGTAGGGTTTATGTGGTTAACAATCAAAGAGTTTCTGTTGTTAATAAAAGTGATATTTATATTGCTAGAAAATTAATTAATGATGGAAAATCTGCTAAAGAAATAAAAGATTATTTAGAAAATCATAGAGCAGATGCAGGAGTTTTTATTGCTGTTGACACTTTAAAATTTTTAAAGAAAGGCGGAAGAGTAACTCCAGCTGCAGCCGCTATTGGAACTTTATTAAATATTAAACCTATTCTTCAAATTCATGGTGGAAAGCTTGATGCTTATGCTAAAGTTATGGCAATGAAGCAAGCAAAGGCTAAAATGATTTCTGCAACAAGAAAAGAAATTGAGGAACGTTTCCCAGAAGAAGCAAAACAAGGAAAAGTTTATATTGCAATGGCTCATAGTTTTGAAAACAACAATGCTCAAGAACTAAAAGATTTTGAGTTAGAAGTTAAAAGTGCTTTCTCAGATTTACCTTTCTTGGCCTTTGATTCATTACCGTTATTTATAGTTTGTCA
>JBGVFL010000042.1:0-22013 GCA_045120995.1 Candidatus Onthoplasma sp.
CAAGTTTTGTTAATTCAAAAGAAGATGTTTTTACATTGAGACGTTTCATAAACAAAAATGGTGGAAATATGCAAATTATTTCCAAAATTGAATCTAAATGTGGTGTTGACAAGCTTGACGAAATAATAGATTATAGTGACGCTATTATGGTTGCTCGTGGAGATTTGGGAGTTGAAGTTAAAATGGAAAAACTTCCAGAACTTCAAAAACAAATAATTAAAAAGACAGTGGCAAAAGGGAAACCTGTTATCACAGCAACAGAAATGCTTGAAAGTATGATAGAAAATAGGCGTCCAACTAGAGCGGAAATCACAGACATAGCTAATGCTGTTTATGACGGAACAAGTTGTGTTATGTTGTCTGGTGAAACTGCATCTGGCAAGAACCCAGAACTTGCTGTTAAAACAATGGCTCAAGTTTGTGTTGAAACAGAAAAACATATAAAACCATTTGCGTTAATTGATTGTGAGGCAATTAATAATATTGAAGATATTGTTTCAAAAAGTGCAGTTGCTGCAAGCAATGCTCAAAATGTTAAAGCGATAGTGGCTTACACAAACTCAGGCGTTAGTGCTGGTCTTGTTAGCAGATTTAGACCAAAAGTTGAAATTGTTGGGGCAACGCCAAATGAATTAGTTTATCGTCAGTTGGAACTTAGATGGGGTGTTAAACCAGTCTTAACAAATGAATATAGCACAACAGATGAGATGTTTGAATTATCAAGCAAAATTGTTAAAGAAAATAAAATTGCTAAAACAAATGATACAATTGTAATTACTTGCGGAACTCCTAAAAAAGCCGGCGGAACAAACCTAATTAAAGTTGAAAAAATAAAATAAACCTTTTAATTATAAATAAAAAAACAACTTGAGAATATAATATAAATAAATGAAAAACAACAAATCTACAACTAAAACTAATAAAATTGCACAGACTAAAATTTTGCGCTTGTTTTTGACTGTTACAGTTCTGTTGGCAATTGGTATTATTAGCTATATTATAATAAAAACAACAGGCGTTTGGAATAAAATTAATTCAATTGATAAACTTAAAACTATTGTTGAAAGTGGTGGTGTTTTTAGCTTTGTTATTTTCGTGTTATTGCAAATTCTTCAAACAACAGTTCTTCAAATTCCTGCAATATTTGTAACAATAGCGGGTACGCTTGTTTTTGGAAATTGGACGGCTTTCTTTTTGAGCTATATTGCTGTTATGATTGGAAGCATTGTAATGTTTTGGATTGGTAGAAAAGCTGGTAGAAAGTTCTTAAATTGGTTTGCTGGTGAAGAGGAATCGGAAAAATGGATTAAGAAAATGAGCGGAGGGAAATATTTATTCTTCCTAATGATGTTATTCCCAATGTTTCCAGATGACATTTTGTGTGTAATTGCAGGATTGACCAATATGAGTTTTAGTTTTTTCCTAATCACAAACTTAATTGCTAGAGGACTAGGAATTGCTTGCACTGTTTTCTTCGGAAGTGGTTCAGTTATCCCATTTTCAGGTTGGGGATTAATTGTTTGGGGAGTTATTATCCTTGTTGTTGCAACACTTTTCTACATTAGTATTAAATATCAAGATAAAATAGATAAAATTGTTAATCAATTTATAAAAACAAAGAAAAAGAAGTTCTAACTTCTTTTTTTAATTTAATTTGGTATATAACAAATTTTTTATTTTCTTTATTTTTATTGAAATTAAAAAAGATTGTTACAAAATAAGACAAATATCAACAAAATGTTTTACGAGAAATCCTTTGCTAAAGTTTACTAGTTTTATAAAATAAGACTACAACTATAAAAAAGGTGGGGTTATGAGAAGAAAAGTTAAGGGCAAATTATATTTATTGGCAAAAGATGCAAAATATCGAATGAGAAACT
The DNA here is from genome assembly GCA_045120995.1 of Candidatus Onthoplasma sp. GTDB lineage: Bacteria > Bacillota > Clostridia > Christensenellales > UBA1242 > Onthoplasma. Next base: position 1,881 of record JBGVFL010000042.1, read on the forward strand.
ACAATAAGGAAAAATCAGTATTTGAACAAATTCCATATGCAAAGGCCTGTTTTGGTGTTAAGGAGCAAGAACTTTATGAAAAGGTTTGCAGATTGCTGGATAGCAATGAAATTATTATCAATCCAATAAAAGAATTGGTTGATTATAAGCTATATAACACTCTTTCTTTAGATGCAAGACAAAAATACATATTTGAACTAAGCGAAAAATACAAATTAATGAAAGTAAGATATGAAAGAGAACACGAAAAGTTGGCTGAAGTATCCAATATTTAATGCTTTTGTACAAAATGTTTGACATATTGTCTAAATTATGATAAAAATGTTGAAAAGGAAGTTGAAAATGACTGCAAAAGAAATGAAATATGGTGAAACAATAGCGAGTAAAGTATTTTTTATTAAGGTGTTAGATGAGTTGGGTATACAAAGAAAATATATGGGATATTATCTTCTAATTGAATTAATGGAGGTCCTTGTAAATCAAGAGAAAAGGGTTAAATCTTTTTCTCAAGAAGTATATCCAATTATTGCTGAAAAGTATGGTAAAACGGCGTGTACTGTGGAAAGAAATATAAGAAACTTAATTCAAAAAAGTTGGAATGAAGAGTTGATGTTGAAGTTGAATGTTTATTATGTTGATAATGAAAAACCAACCTGCAGAGAGTTTATATATTTAGTTAAAAATTACATATTAAAATGTATTATGTAACACATTGTTTCCATACTAATATAATATAAATAAATTATAAAATATTATAAAAATTAAAAAATATGAAATTATCAGGATATTTGTTTGACAATTAAATTTTATTTAATTAAAATAATTCCATAAGGTTATTGGTATTTGTAAGAAAATACATTAATTAGGGGTAAAAATGGTTAAGAAGAGATTATCGTTGCAAACGCTGGCTATTATCATTTTAGGAATTTTATTGTTAATTACAATATCGTTTGGTGGTGTTTTTGCATTTTATAGTGCAAGATCAAATCAAGTTTCAGGTCAAATTATGATGGCTAATTTAAGTATTGCTTTAGGTGATGGAACTGGTGAAAGTGCGGGTAGTAATATCACTATTCAAAATGCAGAATATGTTGTTCCTGGTCAAGTGTTAACTAACACTCCATTGATTGTAAGGAATTTATCAACAGTTGAAATTATTTTAGTTGTTGTTTATGAATTGAGAGCTGAAAGAGAAATTAAAGATGAGTCTGGAAATGTCCTAGATGTTGTTAATATTGAAGATGAATTTATTAATCCTGTTTTCGGATTGGGTTGTGAATATTTAAATTCTAAAGATCCATCAAAGAATATTGATTCTGAAATTGAAGTTTATAATGAAGATTGGTATGATTTTGTTTTCTGGGGAGAAGCTGAAAACAAGTATTATCGCTGTATGGTTTCACGAAGAGGTATTCCTAAAAAAGACAATAAAAATAATGCGGTTGTTGTAATAAAAGAAAATAAGTTGTCTTTACATAGATATATGGGGCCTGAATATGTTGACTCAACTTTGTCGTTTAGATTCCAAGCTTATGCTGTTGGTGCTGCAACTGATTTTAATATTTTAGAAACTGATTCAAATTTGGTAAAATGTGATAAAATTGTAAACTTTGTTTATGATTCACAAGGTGGCAAGTTCTTGAATTTTATTGCTTAATTAAAAGTAAAGATGCGTTTAAAACGCATCTTTTTTGTTGTAAAATATCGGTTTTTGTTTAATGTTTTTTAGCTTTAAAATTTTAAACATATCTAGAGTTTTTAAGCATAAATTGTTTTATGAGTAAGATATGGATTTTTATGATGATTTCAAGTATAATTTCTGCTTGTTTTTCATCACCATCAACAATAGTTTCCACAATGATGACAGCGGCAAAAACTGGTGTTACAATGGCAATAGAATTCATTGGAATTTATGCTGTTTGGTTAGGGTTTATGCAAGTTTTAGATGACTGTAAACTAAGCCATAAATTGTCATCAATTTTATCTCGGCCGGTTAGGAAAATATTTGGTAAAACAGACTTTGAAACAGAGAAGAATATATGTTTAAATATTGCCTCAAATATAATTGGAATTGGTTCAGCTGCAACACCTTATGGAATTAAGGCTATGAGGGGGTTGGATAATGGTGATGGAGTTGCAACAAAGGCTATGATTATGCTGGTTGTAATTAATTCAACGGGTATTCAATTATTGCCAACAACCGTTATTGGAATGCGAGCTATGGCTGGAAGTGTTAGTCCAAGTTGTATTCTTTGGCCAACTATATTATCAACATTTATTCCTACAATAATAGGTGTTTTATTGGTTTCAATTTTATGTCGTAATAAAAGAAAGAGAGAGATTAAATGATTGATATTTTTATTCCTATTTTGATTGCTTGCGTGTTGATTTATGCTCTTATAAAAGGTGTTGATGCTTATTCTGGATTTGTTAATGGTGCTAAGGGTGCAATACCTCTAATGGCTTCGCTTTTACCTTATATGATAACAATGTTTGTTGCTGTTGAATTATTTAGAAATAGTGGTTTAAGTTATTATTTATGTAAGTTTTTATCACCTGTTTTTAAGTTGGTAAAAGTTCCTCCAGAATTGTGCGAATTGACGTTGATTAGGCCATTTAGCTCTAATGCTGGATATGTTCTTTTGAGGGATATATTTACTAGATATGGAGTTGATAGTTATATTGGTAAATGTGCTAGTGTTATAATGGGGAGTAGTGATACTATTTTTTATGTAAGTAGCATCTATTTTTCCTGCACTAATGTGAAGAGAACAGGATTGGCAATTCCTATTGCGTTGCTATGTAACGTTGTGTGCTGCTTGTTATCGTGTTTTTGCTGTAAATTTATATAAAACAAATTAAAATCTAAAATGTTTTTATTCATTTATGGATTGATTTTATTATAATGTTGTGGTATACTATAATTATTATTATGCGTGAATATTGGTTGGTAATTTTAGAAGCTTTGATTGATACGGCAAAGATTTTGCCGTTGCTTTTTGTTGTCTATTATTTAATAGAATTAATAGAATTTAAGAATGCTAATAAAATTCAAAAAAGTAAGCTTTTAAAAGGGAAAGCGAGTCCTGTGGCTGGTGCACTTTTAGGTAGTGTTCCACAATGTGGATTTTCAATTGTTTCAACAGATTTGTTTAGTAAAGGGAAGTTGAGTGTTGGAGCATTGATTGCGGTTTATATTGCTACTAGTGATGAGGCAGTTCCGTTGATGATTGCAAGTCCAAAACATATTGGTTGGATGTTTTTATTAATTGTGATTAAAATCGTTGTTGCAATTTTAGTGGGATATCTAGCAAATTGGTTATTTGGAATTTTGTTTAAGGTTAAAAATGGAAATTTAATTGCTGAAGAAAATGAGCATGGAGAAGAAGAGGAAGAAGCTCATGGGGGATGCTGTCATCATCATCTTGAAACAAAATCATTTGATTGGCTTCACCCATTATTGCACTGTTTAAAGATAAGTTTGTTTATTTTTATAATAAATATTTTGTTTGGTATGATAACGGATATTTGGGTTGGTGGGGCTAGATTGGCGAAATTCTTAACGGCTAGTAAATATATTCAACCGATTTTGGCAATTGCAATTGGTTTTATTCCAAACTGTGCATCAAGCGTTGTGTTAACTGAGTTATTTTTAATGAATGGTTTGAGTTTTGGGGCATTGTTGGCTGGGCTTTGTGTAAATGCTGGCTTAGGAGTTATTATGCTTATAAGGCAAAATAAAAATTTAAAGGCTAATATGTTTATTATTTCAACGATGGTTATAACCGGATTAGTGTTGGGATATGGATTAATATGGATTTAAAAAATACACCTGTTTCAGGTGTTTTTTTAATTGATTGTATTCATTATTCGTTGTTGTATTTTGATTTATAAGTGTTTAAAATTGTTTTTCGCTTAAAGAGTCAATGTGGGTTTGATAAGTTCTTATTGCAATATCAACCTTTGTTGTTGAAATCATTAATTCTTTTGCGATTTGATGGCGAGATTTTTTTTCATAACCGCAAAGTCCATTGTGCATATAATATATGTTTGCATATTCTGTGTGTAATTGTCTTTCTTTTAATTTTTCTTTTCTTTCTTTTTTTATTGATTCAAATTCTTCAGGTGTGTATTTACCTTCTTTTATAAATTTATGTGCAGTTTGTTGAATTAATGATGATACATATCCACTATCGAGTGGTAAATTATATTTATTTGCAATTTCATTCCATGTGTGAATTTCGCAATTGTTAATTCCGTAAAAATCATTAAAAATTTTTTCACGATCATTGTCGTATGTTGCCACACGTCTAAAAATAATTCTATTATTTTGAATGTCTGCGTTATTTGTTTTTTCTTTTTTGAGTTTGCCTATAAGTGTTTTAACGCTGTTTTCTGTGAGGTTTGTGTTGTGGGCTATTTGCTGTATAGTTTTTGCGGTTTCATTATTTATTCCATAATATGAATTTATAATATAGTTATTTCGTTCGGCTGTATTGTTGAATTGTTTAGGTTCATATTTGCTTTTAAAAGATGCTGGTAATGCTTCAGGATATTCTTTAGATAGAAAATCTTTAATTTTGGCATAACATTCATTGATAATCGTAGATATATATTGTCGTGAAACTCCTAACTTCTTATGTATTTCAAGTTGTGTGAATTCTTTAGGTTGGTCTATTCCTAGATAGAGTTTCATTATTTGTTTCTTTTTGGGTGCTAAGTTGTTAATAAACTTAATAATGTTATTTATTATTTCTTTATTTGCAATAGATTCGGCAATATCATTTTCTGATTCGTCGTATAATTCTGCGAATATATCAAGATATTCATTTTCATCGTTTATATAAGTTGTATCAACATAATAACTATTATCAATATTTGTTCTTTGAATGTGGGTTTCTAAACGCAACTTCATATTATTGCAAGCGTAGTTACTGAATGATGAAAATGGTTTTTTGTTTGGGTCGTATTTTTCTAAAGAGTTAGATAATTCGGAGTAGCATAAAGAGAAAGCTTCTTCGGCGAAGTCTAAAATATCATATTTTTTACACACTTCAACTGCGCATTTAACACAAAGTCTTAAGTTGTGTTCTAATATTTCGAATCTAATATCTTCGTTTCTTGTTTCAAAATATTCAATAAGAAGCCTTTGCTGAGTCCCTTTATCTAGTGGCAGTTTAAGGCTTTTTGTTATTTTCATTAGCTCTTTCAAACTTTAAATCTCCTTTAATTATTGTAATTCTATCATAGTAGTGTTTAAAAATCAATAGGCAACAAATAAAAACATTTGTATTAAAGTGCATAATTGTTGTTGTATAGATAAAACTAGAAGTGGAGGAAATATGGAGAAGAAAGAAATTGATTTAGTTAATAGAGTCTATCAAGATGCTACTGTTGGAATGTTGGCGATTGATAAAATCTTGAAAAAAATAAACAATGAAAACTTAAAAAAATTATTTACAAAGCAATTTGATATGTATGAAAAGTTTGCCAATAAATGTGATGTTTTTGCAATTAATAATGATTTTGAAGTCAAAGAAAACAGTGTTTTTAAGAAAACGAAGCAAACAATAATGCTTTATATGATGCTATGGATGGATAAAACTCCACGTCACATTGTTGAAATGATGATTAATGGGACTGTTATGGGTATTGTTGATACAATAAAAGCTGAAAAAGACTTAAAAACCAAAAATGAAGAATTAAATATGATGGTTGTCGAATTTAAGCAAATGCAGGAAGATTTTTACGAAAAGCTAAAAAAACAGCTTGCTAAAGTTTAATTGATTTTTTTAAGGAGAATATATGTATGAAGAGATAGAAGCTTATGAGAAATATCTCTTAAATTTTCGCATTGTGGAAAAGCCTATAATGCCAAAATTTGACTTGCTGGCATATACTGAAAGTGAATACCTTTCAACAATTTTTTCGATTTCAAGCGAATATGATGTTGTTGATGATGAGTATTTAACAGTTGAGCGATTTAAAGGAGATAAATGCAAATAAACCGAGGAGATATTTATTATGCTGATCTAAGCCCTGTTGTTGGTAGTGAACAGGGTGGTCTTCGTCCGGTTTTAGTAATACAAAATGATGTTGGTAATAAATATAGTCCGACTGTGATTATTGCAGCTATTACAAGCCAACTAACAAAAGCAAAGTTGCCAACGCATATTGAGTTAAATAAGGAGAAATATAATCTAAATAAGGATAGCGTTGTTTTGCTTGAACAAATCAGAACACTTGATAAGCGTAGGCTTCAAGAAAAAATCGGTTCGCTTGATGTTGTGATGATGCAAAAAGTTGATTTGGCAGTTATGATTAGTTTGGGGATAACTCAGCTTGTTGCGTCTGTTTAAGTGAATTTAAATTGTTTAAACTAAAATGTTTAAACTTTTTTATTATATCTAATTTTTACAAAAATAAAGTGGGTTGTTATATTTTTTTACAAAATCCTTTACAAAATGTCGAAATTGTGATATTATCAACTTGAAAATGTCGAAAAATTTTAAAAAGGAAATTTTATGTTAGAACAAAATTTGAATGAACTTAATATATTTGCTTTAAGGGATTTTGCAAGAAGAACTGGTGTAAGTTCGCCAACAAGTAAAAAGAAAGAGCAGTTAATAAAAGAAATTGTTGAAATTGTTTCTGGAGCTAAAGAGCCGTCTTTTTCTAAATCTAAACAGGGAAGACCTCCAAAAGTGTTTGGATATGATTTTTCGAATGTGTTTAATAATAAACTTTCAGTTGGAAACGGTTTTGGTAATTCTTCTAAAGTGCTTAATCAAGAAATAACTTCCAGTAATGAAGATGTTGTTACTGTTGCTGGTTGGTTAGAGGTTGTAAATGATAACGCAGCTTTATTGTGGGTTGAAAAAAATTTCAAAAATGAAATTTATTTTGTTCCAAGTGAGTTATTGAGAAATGTTCAAATTAAGATGGGTGATAGAGCGGTTGCTGAGATTGGTTTAGAAGAAGGTTCTAAGATTGTTAAGAAGGTTTTTAGTATTAACGATTGTCCTATAACGCAAATCTCCGAAAATCAAAAAGACTATTTAAGTTTTGAACATTGTGCTCCAACTAGAAAAATTGAATTTGAAACAGAAGAGTATTCTAGATTGAATTTAATGTTTGGTGAAAATGTTTATGTTTATGGAAATAATAATAATGATAACTCAAAAAAAATAATAGATATGTTGAATTCATCTAAAGTTCAAAATAAAATTTACATAAATGTTTCTGTTGCTGAAAAAAATAAAATTTTCTTAAAATCTTTAAAATATACCGAAAATTTTGTTTCAAATATAACTGATAATATTGATGTTTCAAAAAAGATTGTTTTCTTAGCAATTGAAAGAGCTAAGAGAATTTTAGAAACTCAAGAAGATGCTTTGGTTGTTGTTGATGACTTAAATTCTATTAGAGGGATTGATGAGTGCTTGGCTAAATCGTTGGTGTCTTTAACAAAAGAAACAGGAAAAGGCTCAATAACATTGTTGAGTGTGATGCCGGATTATGGATTTAGTCAAATAGAAAAACTTGCAGATGTTAGATTGTGTGTAACTGATTCAAGAATTGAAAAAAATAAAAAATTAAAAATAATTTAAAAATGGGGAAAATTCCTCATTTTTTTAATAAAAAATTGAATTTTTGCAAAATTTCCAATAAAGATATAAAAAAATTAAAAAAATATTATTTCATAGCCTAAAATAACTAATAAAATTAACTAATAAATTCTAATAATTTTTTTAAAAAAATAATTTAATTTACTTTGTAAAATTAAGTCAATTGTGGTAGAATAATATTAATATTATATATTAAATTGTCGAGTGGGGGTTGATATGTTTAATATAACCAAAAAAATTAATTTTAAAAAATTATTAGGAGTTACAATTTGCTTGGTTGCTGGACTTGTGTTGTCTAGTTTTTTTGCTTGGCAAACAAACCTTGTTGGAACTGTTAAGCATTTAAATGTTAATGCTTGTGAAACAGAATCTGTTGGGGAAACAAACGCTTCAGTTTTAACAGTTGGTTTGGATTTGCAAAATCCTAATGGTGGGATTCAACTAACCTCAAGCTCAAACAATCACGAAGCTGAAGATGGATTTTATACATTTGATAATACCAATGTCCCAACAAGTCTTCAAGGCGGAACTAGAATTTGGGTTGATACATCTGATGGATATAAAATTGTTTTTGATGCAAACGGAGATGGTGACTGGGAAGATAGTAATGAGGGTTATGCAACAATAACAATTAGTGAAGGTCATAAACCTGAAAAGGTTCACTTTGGAAACAATGATGAAGATCTTTATTATTTATTGTTTAATGCGGATAATTCAGTTGATGGTTTTTACAAAAAACAATCAGGCGGATCATATTCTCCCTACGCTACAACATATTTAACCACTGAGGAAATAGACCCTAACTATACAGGAACTATTAAATTTCGCGTAACAACTGCCGATGATTTATACAGCGTTGACTTCTTCTATAAAGTTGGCGGTTCATATATCGATGAGGAAACGGGTCGTGTAAACAAGTATACTATAAGTGATTTCTCACTTGCAAACCCTATCACTGATACGGAAATTGCTGCGTTGCGAGCTAACACTGAATGGGTTATTAAAGCGAGCTATGTTAATAACCTAGGTGCTGATTCAACAATCACTTTTACGTATAATTCTTCAGTTGAAAGAGTTATGAACGGAATAATATATTATCCGTTAACAGGAATTTCTGGATATGGAAATTTTATTGATGGAGATGGTCAAACTGTTTCGGATCCAACAATTGTTGCTTTTGAACAACAATCATACACATTCACAATTGTAAACGAAGATGCTTATTGGTCTGATTTGGGTAAACCAAATTTATCAGGTGTTGCAGCAATATCAGATTTTACCACATCACCTGAAACAAACCCAACTGAAGTATCAATACCTGGAGTAGTATCAGAAACAAATAGTGATTTTGCGGACCTTGGCTTTTATTCAACAGGGGATAGCGCTTTTGAACTTGGACTAAACGGTGAAGATGTTTATCGCGTTTTCAATTATGGATTCAGAGTGACAGGGTATAATATTTACTATTTGGACAACAAGACGCAAATACACTTTTCTTACAAAGATGGTAGCTGGTCCCCAATTGATCCTAGCAATTCAAACACGGTAGAACAACTTGCTAACACTAATTTTGGTTCTTTGGCTGAACATATAGATAAAAACACAGTTGGAGTATCTGAAGTATATATTGTTCCAAAATGGGAAGCTGTTGAAATTGCTTTAACATGGAAACATATTAAGACATATAATGTTGTAAGCGGTGGCGGAAATGTAACATTTGGTCAAGACTATACTTTAATTGAGCCCACATCAATTGAATCGGGAAATGCTTTACCAATTTTAGATCCTAATGGACAAACTTTCTTTAGATATTATAACGGAGACAACTATATTGCAAATTCAAGCATTTGGAATTACACCATATTTGAATACACCTGTAATTCAGGAATATATTCTTTAGATGTTACTGCGGGCTATCTTGACAATATTTATAAAATAACATTTAATGGCATTGCTCAAACAACAGATGTTGCTGAAGGCCTTAATGGAGACTATACTGTTGCGGGGGCTCAAGATACGATTTACGCAAAGAATTATTATACATATAAGACAACTCCAGGGCTTGATGCTCCAGACGAAACGGCGACTGATGGTTTGGCTGACAACGCTTCAATAAGTTTAACAACGTATTCTAAAAATTACGTGGCAAATGTTGCTAATTCTAGTCTTTATCATAAACTCTATGGTGCGGAAAATGCAAAATATACATACATACTAAATGATAGTGAATCAGAAGGATTGATTGGCACACTCCCTGCATTTAGTCACAATAAAAAAGTGGAAATTTTGTGGAAAACTGATTCAGATAACAAAAGATTTAAATCTGCAGGATTTGGAATTGATAGTGTTGATTGTAATAGTGAATTAGGCGGAAAAAACAGTACGCAGTGGATATTAAGCGACGGTCAAACATTATATCCAATTTATGTTTATGCGGTTGATGGTTATTATGAAAACACAAGTGCGGGATATTCAATCAAAGAATTTAAATGGTATAGTAAAAACATACCAATAAATACTTTAGATGCGCCAACAACAGATGCAAGATCCGGTTTCATTGATTGGATGTTGGATGCTGGTAGAGCAAAATCTCAAGGATATAGTGATCCTACTAATGACACAACAAACAAAACAGTTGAATTAACTAGAGGGAGCACAAGTCTTAAATTTAAGTATACTTCATATTCAAGTTCAGAAAATCGTTTCTACGGATTAACTCAAATTTTATCTGGAGAAGGAGTTTTTACTCAAACAGCAAGCAGTCCAATCATTCTTGCTAGATTTAATAAAGAATACACCTTAATAATTGATAATAGTTCTGATTATTCTGATGCAAAATATGGCTCTAAATATTGGAGTGATTTGGGTGTTTCTGATAAAGTGATGCATGGTGCGGTTTTAAATGGAACAGCTGGCGAAGATGGTATTATCACACTAGATATTGGAACTTCTTCAACTTATAAATTCCAAACATCTATAAATTCAGATAATGAAAGTGTTGCCTTATATAGTACGGCAAACTTGAATGAGTTGCCTTATTCAGCAACTGAAATAGAAAAATTTAATAGCTACAATAGTTCTAGCGCATATTACTATGTTTATAACTATGGTTTTTATATTAAATCTTGGAAAATTTCTTATGGTTCATATGTTTGGAACGGAATGTCATGGTCAGCATCCAACACTGGAATTGTTGCCTCAAATTTATCTGCATTAACTTTTGGAGATATTGCAAAAACAATGAATACTCATTTCCCAACATTAACAGGTAAACCTGAAATTAAGATGACTCCAGTTTGGGAAGGGGTTAAAATTAATGTTAAACTTGATGGAAGAAATGTTGGAACAGCTACTTATGGATCTTCCTATGAATTAAAAACTCCAAGTCAGTTAAGTCCTGCTGTTGCTGATACTGTTGGTAAAACATTCTATAGTTATAAATCAACTAGCGGAACAATGATTGCAACCAAAGCAAACTGGAATTACAAGAGCTTGGGTGTAACTAATTATGAAGCAGTTAAAAATTATAATGAATACAACTTTGCTGTAGATAAGGTTGAACTTGATAATATTTATAAATTAACTTTAAATAATGTTATTAGTTCAAGCCAATATGAATTGGAAAATACAGATTTTGAATTTTCAGCAAATGGAACTGCTTATACATCAAATATATATGATCACACATTAGCTGGAACGGTTGTTAATTATAGCGCAACAGATTATCCACTAGTTGAAAGTTATGTTTCAGATATAATGAACAACCATGTTACTAGTTATAATGCTTTGATTGATAGTAACCACGAAATATTTAAAAAAGTATACTATTCAAGAGGAAGTGTTTCAAGTGGAATTTTAACCGCAACAAATCCAACATTACACATTTATTTGGCTCATAATAAATCAACTGGTAGATTACCAATGTTTAAAAATGATTATGCTAAAATAATTATTTGGGATTATAACGATGTTTCATATAAAACTTCAGGGTTTGGCGCTGATGGAACATTTAATAATGAACTTCAATCAAAAGTGGGCAGTGGCGTTTGGAATTATCAAAAAGATATAACGGGACTTAATGCTGTATGCGCTTATAGATTAGACATTTATTATGAGGACAATAACGCAAGCGATGGTGTTTATTCTTCAGAAAAATCTGGTTGGTTTGCTGCTAACACAGACTTTACATTTGGAGAACCTTCATCAATAATGCAAGCAAACTTCCCAACAAATAAAACATTTGAAGGTTGGATGGTAAACAAAGAGTCTGCTGGGCTTAATTCGTACACTGCAAGTGGAACTTGTCCAAACTTAACTCTTACAAAAACAGGGGTAAGTGATAGTTTCGTATTTGAATACACAAGTGATTCTGGCAATATGTGTTATGGTGTTGCTAAGGTTAAAGGTAATGCTATAATGAATCAATCAACAGCTCCAATTGTTTTGGCAAGATTTTCAAGACAATATAGTGTTGAGATTGATGCATCAACATCAAATTGGTCTAACTCTACTATTACAGGTGTAACAAAATCTGAATTGTATGGTGCAATTTCAAACACCGACACAGATGACGATAAAAAAGTTGCACTAATCGCTTCAAAGGCTGATGCTTCTGCATATCCTTTCCAAACAAGTGTTCAAACAACTGAAGAAGGGGCGAGTTATAGTTTAGTGTTCTATAAAAAAGCAGATTATACAGCTGATGTTTTAAATGTTATAAATAGCAAAGTGGCAACTCCTGCTAGTTATTACTGCGTATATAATTACGGACATCAAATTAATGGCTGGATAATTGAAATTAAATTGTTAAGCACAAATGAAACTAAATATCTATCATTTAATGGAACATCTTGGAGTGATGTTGCTTCAAGCACTGAAATTAATGCTAACAACTTAACAAATCAAACATTTAGAGAAGTTGCTGCATATCTAGATGTTCGATACGACAATTTGGTTGGTTGTATTGATATTAAAATTAAACCAGTATGGGGTGGCGCATATATAAATTTAATTTATGGCGCACAAAACAAGAGAACTGTTCAATATTTTGGAAATTATTCTATAACTCCTTTAGATACTGATGATGCTGTAGAATTTGTTTGTTATAAAGAAGAAACATCTAACACTCATTTTGTTAATAATGGAACTTGGAATTATTTAAATATTGATAAATCAAAATATATATATCAATATGATGATGGAACTGATAATAGAGCTGAATATAATTTAGCTGTTGTTCCTGTGACTTTAAATAATATTTTTAAAGTTACATTTAGTGGTGTTGAACCAGGGGCTGATGTTGAGGATGGTGGAGCTTATGCTGTTACAACCGACACAAATTCAGAATCTAGTTATAATTATTCTAGCTTGATAACTTTGGGCTTATTAACTGCTCCAGTTGAAACCCCAACAAATGGTTTGTATGATCAAGTATCTTCAAATATAAGTACATTTGTTTCTAATTATAGTTCAAATGTTAAATCTAGTCGCTTATATCGTAAAATATTTAGCGATGCAACAAGCAAGTATACTTATTTATTGCACGAAGATGAAGTTGGTGTAATGCCAAGATTTAAAAATGAATATAAGCAAGAGATCTTATGGTATGCTGGCGGTAATTATTTTGAAACATCATTATATTCTTATAATGAAGATTTCTATAATGAAACAAATAACCGAGGTGTTTCAACTGTTTGGGTGTATTCTTATGGTCAAACTCTTAGTCCAATTTGTGTTTATAAATTAGATTTATATTATGAAGATAATAATCCAAATGATGGGGTTTATTCTACTGAAAAAACAGATTGGTTTGGATTTAATTCTCCATTAACGCTTAGTGAACCTTCTCAAACAATGAAGACAAACTTCCCAACAGGTAAAAATTTCGAAGATTGGACAATAAATAAACAACATGCAACCACTAATGGTTACACAAGTTCAGGAACTTTAAAACTTACTAAAGGAACAGACGAATTCAACTTTGTAATTTCTAGTGTAAATGGTGATATTTGCTATGGTGTTACTGAAGTTTCTGGTAAGGGAATATTAAGTCAAACTAGTAGTGCTCCAATCATTTTAGCAAGATTCTCAAGGGAATATAAGGTTGTTATCGATTCATCAGATTCAAATTGGTCAGATAAAGATGTTGATAAAACAAATTTCTATGGTGCAATTTCGGATTCTGACACAAACGATGATAAAAAAGTTGAATTAATTACTTCAAAATCTAGCGATTATGCTTATCCATTCTTAACAACAAATCAAACAGCTGATGATGGTTCTAAGTTTGGTTTGGCATTCTATAAAAAATCAGATTATTCAGTTGATGTTATAAATAGTAAAGTTGGTTCTTTATATTACTATGTATATAATTATGGGCATCAAATCAATGGTTGGACAATTGAAATTAAATTATTAAGCACCAATGAAACAAAATATCTATCATTTAATGGCTCAAATTGGAGCGTTGTTGATTCAGCTTCTGTAATTACTTCTTCAAATTTAACTAGCGTAACATTTACAAATGTTGCAACGTATTTAGATTCTGAGTATGAATTCTTAACAGGTCTTATTGATATTACAATAACACCAAGTTGGGGTGGGGCAAATATTAGACTCTTAAACAATGAAGCTTTAGTTAAAGAAGTTGTTTATTATTCAACATATAATATTACTGCTCCAAGTGTGAATGACTATGAAGAATTTGTTGCATATAAAGAAGAAAATTCTTTAACATACTTTGCAAATAATGGAAGATATAACTACATAAATATTGCAAAAGATGATTACGTATATGATTCAACTATTAATAAATATAATTTGGCTGTTGAAGCTGTAACATTATATAAGTTGTTCAAAATCACATTTGATGACACCGCGTCATCTTTGGAAGTTGAGGATTGGGGAGAATATTCACAAGCTGCAACTTCGTATAACGAAACAAGTTATTCAGCATCAGAGTTGGTAACAGCAGAAGTGTTGACGGGCTATGTGGCAACTCCAACAAATGGTTTATACGATGAAGTTTCTTTAAATATTTCTGAGTTTGTAAACAACTATGAAGTGGGTGTAAAAAATTCACCGTTATATCATAAGGTGTTTAGCTTAAACACAAATAAACACACTTACTTGTTGCATGAAGATGCAGTTGGAATTCTTCCTGTGTTTAAATACTCTCATCAACAAGAAATATTATGGCATGATAGCACTAGATACTTTGTTACAATAAAATATGACCCAACTCTATATTCAGCTGAAACTAATGGGGCAGAACCTTCGTCTGAATGGACATATATAAGTTCTGCTGTAACAACTTTTGATCCAATCTATAGATATAGATTAGATATGTATTATGAAGATGAAGATTCTAGTGATGGAATATATTCAATAAAACCAGTTGAATGGTACGGTATTCAAACACCAAAGAGTGATACATTTAATGAAGAAGCACCAAGCAAGCCAACTGGATATGAATTTGCAAGTTGGATGTTTAATTCTGAAATGGCAAGGTCAACTTATGGTTACACTGTTGTAGAAACAGGTTCTGGTATTTTAAAAGTTACTTATGGAACAACAATAGATTTAACTTTCACATACGACACAACAGTTGGCGTATCTGGAAAGGGTCAATATAATAGTAATTTATACTATAAGATTCTATCTGTTCAAGGAAAAGGTGTTCTTGTTCAAGATCGTGTTGTTTCAGGTGTTCCTCAACCAATAGTTTTGGCTCGTTATGGAAAATTATATGAGTTTAAATTAGATAACTCTAACAATATATATTGGAAAAATATATATAATTCAAATCCAACATTGTATGCGGACTTTAATAATGATGAATTATATGGAGCTTATGCTTCTAGTTCTATAAGAAGTTCTTCATTTGATGTTACTGTAATTAACGTTGCAAATAAAGATACTTATGCTTATCCATTCCAAACAAATGAGTATGAAGATGGAGATACTAAAGGTTTTGCATTCTTCAAGAAATCAGACTATTCAAAAGACCTTTTAAATAGTGTTGTTGGTGAAGACTATTACTACTTATATCAATATGGTCACTACATCACTGGTTGGTATGTTGATTTGAAGGGTGAAAAATTTGTTTATTCTAGTGGTTTGTGGGAAAAATCTAACACAACAAACCTTGTTGCAAATTTAAGTGGAATTACATTTAAAAATGTTGCAGAGTTTATGGATGAATATGCAGCACTTTTAACCGGTACAATTGAAGTTAAAATAGTTCCTGTTTGGCAAAAGGTTAAAATTGATGTTCATTATGATGGAAATACATTGCTTACAACAGGATTAAAAGATTTCGGTTCTTCATATA
Organism: Candidatus Onthoplasma sp.; assembly: GCA_045120995.1. GTDB lineage: Bacteria > Bacillota > Clostridia > Christensenellales > UBA1242 > Onthoplasma. The sequence continues at coordinate 17,841 of JBGVFL010000042.1, forward strand.
CTTTAAAAACTACAGGTTTAACTAAACTTGAAGAGAAATTAATTGCGTTTGAATATAACAGCGAAGATGCTTCAGATTCAGACTTTATTGCAGTTTCTGCAGATTGGAACTATTGCGATATAAATAATCCAACAACTAAAATTTCTTCTTCATATGTATATACAACTGGATCTGTTAATGGTGGTGGAACTTACACATTAAATGTAACACCTGTTTACATTGATAATATTTTCAAAGTTGAATTGGCTGAACCAATTAAAGTTAATGCAACTCAATATCAGTTAGTCAACACAGATTATATATTTAATAAAGAAAGTGGAAGTTATAATGGATTAACAGATAAAGTTCTAACAATAGAAGAAACTAGTTCTTATACAACATATGCTAATTATCAAAAACGATTTGTTGATATGTATATAACAAGACTTATAGATGATAAGGAAACATATGTTGAGGCAATTGAAACAGGGTCTTTGGAAATTTTAAGAAAAGTTTACTATAGTAATGCATCAAATGTTACAAATGTTACAGACGATGTTTTAACAACATCTGGAACACCAACTATGTGGACTTATTTGGCTAACGAACAAGATACAGGCAAATTGCCAATGTTTGAAAATGATTATAATATTCATATTTTCTGGCAAAATTATTATCATGCAGATGATCAGTCTGCCTGTCCTAATATTAAGCAATGTGTTGCTGTTGGCAGACATTACTTATATATTGTTGGTGACTATAGTGAGGATTATCACAGTGAAGATTTAAAAGGACAATATTTAATCCACGATGAAGATAAAGACAATCGTCCAGATAATTATTGGAAATATAGTGATGGTTATAATAAATTTAGTCCAGACGAAATTAAATTTGTTGCGAAATATTTTAGAAGTTATTATTTCTTAAATATCAGAACATTAGTTGATAATGCAATTGAAAGAAGAGGTTATGTTAAAGTTGATATCGAAGATGATTCACATAACATTGACCCAACAATAACTTGTAGAGATGGTCATTATATTGTAATAGCCAAAGTTGATGTTGTAACAACTAAAATGGTAATGCAAATTTATGAATATTCTGGCAATGGTTCATTAAAAGACTTAACTTTAACAGAAAAACCAGAAATTAGAATTTATAATGGAAGCACTGCGGTGGTTGGAATTTATGATCAAAGTAAAGATAATGATGCAATGGATTCCGGAAATTATGATGATATGATTGGTTATAAGTTTAGTGGAACAGTGAGACCAACAATAACTTATAATGAAACAACGCAAGATTTGAATGGTATATTTAATGTTTCAGATTATATTTATACAGCAGTTGTTTCAGATAATATTCCAACAAAATCTAATTCAACTATTAATTTTGATGTTCCTTATGAAAAATTAGCATATAAATTTAGATTTGAAATAGATAATACTAAAGCTGGAGAATTTAATCTTAAAACTAATAGTCTTGATTCGGGATACAAAACAAGTTTACAACTAGAAAATATTAAAGTTGGTAATCGTTATGAATTAACTTATTATGCTTTTGCTGGATTTAAGTTAAATCAAAATGCATTTGTTTACTATAATGGAAAAACAGAAAACACATTGTTAACATATGACGATTCAACTATAATCGATCAAAATTATGTTATAACAGGAAACTATGAATCATTAGAAAATCTAGATGGAACATGGTTAAGAAATAATTTCTATAGTTCATATACAGACTATTCAGTTTCAGCTATAGATCTTGGAAAAATTAGAATTTTCACAGATGAAATTGAATTTGATTTCTATTTGGCAATATATGATGAAACAAATCAAGCAGTTTCAAAGGGTATAATTGAAACCTTGCCACAAGGTAAAGTTAAATTCCCACATGGTTCAGATGTTGTAAACATTGGAAATGTTGGCGATTATTTAACTGAAAGTGCATTATTTGGTCTTCATTATCATTCAGACTCATTAAATAAGAATTATGCTTTATTATCAAGTAGAATGTTAATTCCTAGCAATTTAACATCAACAAATGATAATTTCTATACAACATATGGATTCTTATTAGAAGATAAGCCAACTAGTGAAATAATTCTAAATCCTTCAAGTTTGGCATTCTTAGTTCAAAAATATGAAGATGGAAAAATAATATCTTCACTTAATAATAACAGAACAATAGCTCTTGTTTTAGAAGTTAGAGAAATTTACACTGTAACAATGCAAGTTTTGAAAGGTGAATATGACACTAACGATACAACAAGAACTGTATATTTAAGAAATTCAACTAATAATAACAATTCAATAACAATCAATTCGGGAGCGGGAATTTCTGTTGATAATTATTATTATATTGATGGAGGAAATGTTGCAACAACTGTAACAACATACACTTATCATGGTTTAACAAATACATTGTCTGCAACCTTTGATGAAACAAGATATACAGGATTTGATTATTATTTAAATAATAATGCAAATGCAGAACAAAGCAATGATTTTGTTGTTCTTCAAGATAGGGCAATTGTTACTATACAATTTAATCCAAATGTTCTCGATGTTGAATATGTTTATATGTTAAATGGTGTTGATACTGTTGAATCAGATGTTGCATCATACATTGAACAAATAAAACCAAATGTAACAGAAGCTGGATTAAAAGTTGGAGATTCAATAAGTTATTATATTAAATCTCTTAATGAAAACTATGATGTTAAAGTTCTAATAAATCAAACCTTTATGGGTTCAACAAATAAATCTGTTTCAGCAATTGAATGTATTTACACCGTAAACAATATGGACTTTGAATTAAAAGTGGTTGAAATAAGGGTAGAAATTCTTCCAAGAAATAATGCTGGAATTACCATAAATTATGCCTTAATTGATTCTTCAAAGAAAGATGTTGATGATGTATATGGTACATTTGAAGTTTATGTTGATAGCTCATTAGAAGTTGAAGATGCTGATACCGCTTCTATAAATATTTATGAGGGAAGAAATGTTTCAATTAAACTTGATCTAAACAAAGGTTATCATTATGTTGGTATCCGTCAAGGTGTTAAGAGTATTGTTGCAAAAACACCAGATCAAGATGGTAAAATATTAATTATTGAAGACTTTGATGTAATAAATGATGCTGGTGATTATACAATTGTTATCGATAAAGATATTATTACAGCAACATTAGACACTTCAACAATCAAAACAAGAGAGTTTAAGTCAACAGTGAAGTCTGAAAAACCTTTAAATTCGCTTTATATTGGAAGCGTTGTAACCTTCACATATAATGATGTTAATAAAGAAAGATTGGATTCATTCTTTATTCAATATGATGAAAATTTAACTGAAGATATTGCTAAAGTTGAAGATGGAAAAGTTCAATATAAAATTACACCTAGCACAATGGAAAATATCATAAATAACTCTATAACATTTGGTGTTAGAACAGTTAGTAGATATAAATTGATAACAACAGTTTCAGGTCAAGAATATTTGGAAGAAGAAGTTAAAACTTATTATTTAGCAGATTCAACTCCATATATTGCGGGAACTTATTGTGATGAGGGAACTCAATTAACATATTCTGTTAAGCCTAATGGAGTAAGTTTGAATAAATTTAAATATGACATCGCAGTTAACGGAACAAAAGATGATGATGGTGTAATAGAACAAGGCGATAACACCATAACATTAAATAGTGATATTAATTGTGTTATAACAATAACGCCAAAAGTTTATGACGTTATAGTTAGTGAAAATTTATATCAAAACTTAGAACAAATAAATACAGGTATTCCAGAGTCTGTTATTACTGGACAAGTTAACAAAATGGATATTCAGGGATCAACCTCTTATAACTCTAAAACAACTTTGGAATTTGTTCGTGTTGCTAAAGATGAAAGTGGTGCGTTAGATAGAGAATTGTCAGCTATTTATATCAGCGATAATGATGGTGATGAAGAAATTGTTATTGAATTTAATGGTGTGTTATATGTTGCAAAAGTTAACGGTGTTGAAGTTGATTTAGCTTCATATGGTTACTCAATTTCTATTGGTCAAAATGGAAATTCTGTTAAATTGGAATACACAACCTTTAATGATATTTCAATAACATTAAATTACAAATCTTACAAAACTATTTCATCTGGTTAACAAAAAAAGAGATACATATGTATCTCTTTTT
>JBGVFL010000043.1:0-5692 GCA_045120995.1 Candidatus Onthoplasma sp.
TACAATCTGCGGTTGAAAATGAACCTAAGTTATTAAAAAATATGTCAAAATTCAATAAAAACTTCCTAAGGAGTTATGATTGTTTCTTCTTAAATTTCCCATCTGCGATTGAATCCGTATGCAGAAAAATCTTAACGTGGACATTGCAAATAACAATTGGAATCCTTGCGGGTCAAGCATTTGGTGTTATTGTTGGAATTTTGATAGGAATTTTAGTTGGCTGGTTAAAATCATTAGGAACAAGTGCAATTACTGGAATATATGTATTAATTTATTATAGAAAAAGAATTAAAGGTTTCCATTTAGGTCATTGCATTTTGGGGCTTATGCTTTATGGAACGTTTAATATTATTGGTAGATTTACAATGTATGTTGCGCTTTTTAAGAAAGTGGATTGGAAACCAATTCCTCATGATAGAGTTATTGATGTTAAGGAACTTAAATAAAAATAGTTCATAAAAAATTTTAAAAAATATTTAGGAATTTTAAAAGTTACGGTGTATTAAGTTATGAAGAGGGGTTGAATAAAATACACCGAACTTTTTTTATGTGTACATATTTTTGGTGAAAACCAACTTTTTTTAAGGACTTTTTGTCTTTCTGTTTAATTTAGTTAATAATTGGGAGATTTAATGAATTCTGTTAGTCTCACACCAGACTTTTTAGAGGAATTGCGTTCAAGAAATGATATTGTTGATATTGCAAGCAAATATATGACTCTAAATCGTCGTGGTGGAAATTTTTGGGCATGTTGCCCATTCCATAACGAAAAAACACCGTCTTTATCTATAAAACAAGATGGGCAGTTTTTTAAATGTTTTGGTTGTGGAGAGAGTGGTAATGTAATAACTCTAGTTATGAAGAGCGAAAATGTTGACTTTATTACTGCTGTTGAAATTCTTTGCAAAAATTGTGGTATGCAAATGCCAAGCAATGCAGACAATGAAGAAATGCAAAGGAAAAAGAAAGAAAGAGATAGAATTTATCAAATTCTTAAAGCATCAACTGAATTTTATCATAACAACTTAAAGAATAATCCAAACAGTTTACAAGCTCAATACCTTAAAAAGCGTGGGCTAACTGAAGAAATGATTGAAAAATTTCAAATCGGTGCAAGTTTAAATTATGATGATTTAATTAAACATTTAAAATCATTAGGTTATACACACGAAGAAATGGTTCTTTCTGGTGTCGCTGGAAAGAAAGAAAATGGACAGGCTTACGACTTTTATGGAACAAGATTATTATTCCCAATTTGTAATGGATTTGGTGATGTTGTTGCATATTCGGGAAGAGCAGTTGATGATAAAATTGATCACGCAAAATATAAAAACACACCACAAACGCCGGTGTTTAATAAGAGTGAAATTTTATTTGCTTATAACTTTGTTAGAGATCTAAAAAAGCAACATATGTTAGATACAATCATAATTGTTGAAGGACATATTGATGTTATTGCTTGTCATCAAATTGGAATCACAAACACTATTGGTTGTATGGGGACAGCATTAACCACACTTCATGCAAAGAAAATAAAGCAGTTGGTTGATAACGTAATTTTATGTTTAGATGGCGATAATGCTGGAAATATTGCAACTTATAAAGCAATCGACACATTGAAAGAGGTTGGTTTAAATGTTAAAGTTGTTAGATTAAATAAGGCAAAAGATCCAGATGAATTTATTAAAAAATTTGGTAAAGATGCATTTCTAAATGAAATGTATTCAGGGAATGATTGTGTGGACTTTGTTTTATCAGATAGTGCAAAGAAATACGATTTAAATTCAAATTTGGATAAAACAAAATATATAAAAGAAGCGCTTAATTACATATCAAAATTTGCGTCACCAGCAGAACAAGAAGTTTACTTATCTGTTGTTCAAAAGCTTACTAGAGTTCCTATTGATGCACTGAGAAAGAGTTTAAATAAAACTGATCAAAAAGAAATTTTAGATGAGCAACCAGAAATTGTTGTTGAAGATATAAAAAATAATGCCATTAAAGAAAGTAAAATATTCATTTTGGCAACAATGTTATATAAGAAAGCTCAAATAGAAAACATTTCAAACTTATTTATAACAAACGACGAACTTAAGGAATTATATGAATTCTTAGTTCAAAGAATTGAAAATAATAAAGATTATAATGTTTCAACGTTATTTGATAGTTTTGATGTTAAAGCGAACTCATTAATTGATAGAGTAATAAATTATAATTTTCCAGAAAATTTTAATGAATATTTAACAGACACAATTAAAAAAGTTAGAGTTTATGAGTTGGAAAATGAAAAGAATCATTTAAAGCAATTAATGAGTGGGGCAAAAACTATCGATGAGCAATTTATGTATTTAGCAAAAATTCAGGAAATTGAAAAACAAATAAACAAGGAGAAAAAGTGATAAATATTGATAAAACTGATGCTTTATATAAGTATTTAACAACGTTAAAAGTTGACAACATTGATGAAACCTATTTAGAATTGGCTAAAAATGGAAGATTTAAACTTGATGATGTTAGAGCATATTTTAGAGAAACTTTTAGACCAAGTCAAACTGAAGACTTAAATGAAACAGAACTTGAGAAAGTGCTTGATTATTACGTTGATATAAAGAAAATGAAACATTTAAATTCAAAAGCTTTAAACGATAAGCTTAAAGAATATAAGAAAAAAAAGAATGAAGAATTAAAAAATCAAATTATAAATTCACAATTAAAGGATATTTTATATTTGTGTTTAAACTATTCAACATTACATAAAGATGTTGATATTCAAGACTTAATTCAAGTTGCAAATATTGGACTTATTGAAGCGATAGATAAGTTTGATGAAAATGCAAGAGTTGATTTTAAAGACTACTTAACATATTACATAAGAAAAAATATTTTAGAGTTCGAGGAGAAAACAAATGGTTAATGTTAATGAAATAGAACAAAAATTATTGCAACAATTTAAAAACAATCACCAAAAATCAATTTCAGATGATAATTTGTGTAGAAAGTTGGTTGATAGATATGAAGAAATAGACGCAAAAGAAATAGATGAAATTAAAGCGTTTTTAACCGCTAATGGAATAACAATCACAGAAACTGTAAGCGATATTCCAGTTGATGATAAAGAATTAGAAAATATTATCAGCCAGATTAACGTTAATGATCCGGTTAAAATGTATTTAAAAGAAATCGGAAACATTCCATTGCTTTCTGCCGATGAAGAAAGAGAGTTGAGTCGTCAATTGATTGAAGAGAAGAGTGAATATGCAAGAAATAAACTTATTGAAAGCAACTTGCGTTTAGTTGTTAGTATTGCTAAAAAATATCAAAACAAATATAATATGCCATTCCTTGATTTAATTCAAGAAGGTAATTTAGGTCTTCAAAAAGCCGTTGAAAAATTTGACTATACTAAAGGCTATAAATTCTCAACATATGGAACTTGGTGGATTCGTCAATCAATAACTCGTGCAATTAGTGATCAAGCAAGATTGATGCGTGTTCCTGTTCATATGGTTGAAACAATTTTGCGCCACAACAAAGCTGTGCGTGATTTACTTCAAGAATTAGGTAGAGATCCAACACTTGAAGAAATTGCTGATAAACTCGGAACAACAATTGAAAAAGTTGTTGAGGTTCAAAGAATAAGTCAAGATCCAGTTTCTCTTGAAGCAAAAATGGGTCATGAGGAAGATAGTAAAATTGGTGATCTTATTCCAGACGAAAATGCATTATCACCACAAGATATTGCTATGCAAAATATGTTAAAAGAACAACTTATGAGCGTTCTTGAAACATTAACTCCAAGAGAGCAAAAAGTTATTCGTTTACGTTATGGTCTTGATGATGCACACCCAAGAACTCTTGAAGAAGTTGGAAGGGAATTCTCTGTTACTCGTGAAAGAATTCGTCAAATTGAAGCGAAAGCTTTAAGAAAATTGCGTCACCCATCAAAATTAAAACGTTTACGTGATGATTTTATTGATGAAGATGAAGATTCAGAAAAAGGAAGAAAATAATGAAAACAATTTTAGAAATTCAAAAATTAGATAGACAAATTAGAATGCTTGAAAGAGAAGTTGATAAGTGTCCCGCAAGTGTAAACTTCAAAAATTATAAAAGAATTTTGCAAGAAGGAAAGCTTAGATTTGAACAACTTGAAAATCAGGCAAATGAAATAATTAAGAATTATAATGCTGCCTTAAACAAACTTTCTAAATGTAAAGGTGAAAGTGAAATTATTAGAAAAAGAAACGTTTCAACAATAAATTTAGAAAATGCAACAGCGTTGATTGGTGATGCTAACGGTTTGGTTGGTGAATTAAGTGAAGAAAATCGCAGGGTTGAAGAACTTGTTCGAAAAGCTGAAGAAATTGTTAGAAAAAGTGCGGAACTATCAAATAAATTAACTGAAGCAAAGATGCGTTCAAGCACAATTAAAGCGCAAATTGAACAAAAGAAACAAGAGATTGCTCCAAAAATTGCTTTAATTCAAAGCAGAATTGAGGAGTTGGTTCCTAGTGTAAAAGATAAAGATAAATATGAAACATATCAAGAAATGAAAGCTAAAGGAATATTTCCTGTGTTTGTTAGCATAGAAGACGTTTTCTGTGGTGGTTGTAAGGTTGAATTATCTCTCAACTTTATTGAAAAGCTTAAAACACACAAAATGCTTAATTGCGAACACTGTAACAGAATCATTATGTTTAAGTAATTATTTATAATCACTTTTCATATATATTAAGTATGAAGAGTGGGTTTAAATTATGGTCCACTATTGTGGACTATTTTTTAATTTTAGGGGCAATTGTTGGTGTTGGTTTTGCTTCAGGAAAAGAGATATTTGTTTTCTTTTTTGACTTTGGAGGTGGTTCTTTAATAGGATTGCTTGCATTTGGGCTTTTATATATATACTTGTTCTGCGTTATTCAACATATTAACCATAAGCTGGAGATAAATAGTTATGATGAATTTAATGCTGCGATTTTTGGTAAGCTATGCAAAATAACAAATATTGTAATGTTAATCAATTTTCTAATAACATCAGGAGGAATGCTTGCTGGAGCAGACTACTTATTTAAAACATTTTTTGACGTTGGTTATAGAATTCCAGCAATTATTTTAAGTGTTTTAACATTTTTGATATTGTTAGGTGGAATAAATAAAATAAGATTGGTTTCTAATATTATAATTCCTTTAATGCTTTCAGTTATTGTTATAAATTCAATAAAAAATATTTCTCCTCAAAATGTTCATATGGATATTACTGTTCAAAATGGGGTTATGGCTGTTTATTATGGACTACTTTTCGGTGTAAATAATTTTGTTGCGGCAATGCCAATGTTGTTTGAAACCAAACTTAAAACTAAAGGGAAGTTATTTGTAATTTTAACAATATGTGTTATTATTTTACTTAATATTTTGGTTTTCGCAAGCAATAATTTTTCAACCGAAATGCCAATGTTTGAGTTGAGTGAAAATGTTAATCCGTGGTTTTATTATGTTTACTTTGGAACATTAATAATGGCATTGTTTTCTGCTCTAGTTATATGTAGTTACAATGCAAATACGATTATTTCCAAAAATAAAAAATCAATATTTTCAGTTTTAATTGTGGTGTTTTCAAATGTTATAATTTCAAATTTGGGTTACAACTTTATTGTTAAATATCTCTATGTTATTTCAGGTATAATCAGCGGTG
>JBGVFL010000044.1:0-16864 GCA_045120995.1 Candidatus Onthoplasma sp.
AAGGAGGAGTTATGAAAAAGAAAAATATTATAAACTTAATTCGTTGTTTTTCTGAAAAAAACGATGCTGGTTTTAGAAATGAGGCTTATGAAATTGCTAAAGACTTTGATAGGGATGGAGATTATGATTTAGCAGAATATATTATGTCATTATTATCTTCTGCCAATACATTTATTCCGCAAGATGATGTTGAAAATTTAAGGTATTGCAAAAAAATATCCTTTGATAATACTTCTCTTCCTTTGCCAGATGTTATAAAAAATGATATAGTCGGGATTGTTAATGCTATTGGGCATAATGTTGGTGTGAATAAGTTTCTATTTCAAGGGGCACCAGGTACGGGAAAAACCGAAACCGTTAAGCAAATAGCAAGATTAACTGAAAGAAATTTATATCTTGTCAATTTTGACTTACTAATAGATAGTAAACTTGGTCAAACTTCTAAAAATGTTTCAGAACTATTTGAAGAAATAAATTCATTAATGTTGCCAAACAAGTCTATTGTATTGTTCGATGAAATTGACGCGTTGGCTTTGGATAGGACTAATAATAACGACTTACGAGAAATGGGACGAGCGACTTCTTCAGTATTAAAAGGACTAGACGCTGTAAGAAGTGATATTGTTATAATAGCTACCACAAACTTATTCAAATCTTTTGATAAGGCTTTGATTAGAAGATTTGATGCTGTAGTTGATTTCAACAGATACTCAAACGAAGATTTGCTTGAAATTGGTGAATTTATCTTAAAAGAATATTTAGACAAATACAAAGAAACTGGAAAAAATGTTCGTTTATTTAGAAAAATATTGAGCTGTGCAAATCCTATCCCATATCCAGGAGATTTAAAAAACCTAATTAAAACTTCTTTGGCTTTTAGTAGTAAAACAGATGAATTCGATTATTTAAAGAGACTTTATTATTCAATTACAGGAGAACAACCTAAAGACTTAATAAAATTAAATAATCAAGGTTTTACAGTTAGAGACATTGAAATTTTGTCTGGAATATCTAAAAGTCAAGTAGCTAGGGAGGTAAACAAGAAATATGAATAACTTACTGGAATTGAAGGGCAAATTCGACCAAAAGAAAAGAAATGCAGGATTTGGAGCTAAAAAATTGCCAAAGAAAACAAGCGTAGTTACTGCAGAACATTTAACAAATTTATATCTACAACTTAAAGCAATTAATGACTACTGGAAAGAAGATGATATTTTAAAAAATTGTTTATTTAGTGTATACTACATTGATATAATAGCAAAAAGCAATAGAATTCAAACTTTATTTTCAAAAGACGTTGAAAATACAAACTCAACCATTGTTGGAGCGAAGTATTCTGGAACAGATACTAGAAGACATATAATAACACACTGCGTTTCGCCTGCAAACTTAGAAGACTCTATGTTAAAATTAGAAACTGCAATTAATGTTGTTAATGCTCTATTTGGTGGAAAAATAAGCGGAGAACAAATTGAGAGAGTTAATAAAAACGAAATTGATTTACCTCAAGGTTTGTCAAAAACAAGGTTTGTCGGAATTGTTGTGGATTGTTTTTATGTTGAAAAATTTACAATTGACACCACACTTGACAACATTACAGAAGATCAAATTATAACAATATATGATACTGGTATGGATGTTGTAGAGTTAATGCATAAGGTGGGAATAGTTGATTTTTTACCTGTAAGAAAATTTGATGATACCACAATCCTACTATATCCAGACCAATTAAAAATACTAAAGAAAAACGCGCCTTATCTAGTGTCTATGGCAGTAAGTGATATATCAGAGTTAACTAAGAATGACTTTGAATTTCAGTCTAAATATTCTCCATATATACCTGAACCAAACAACGAACCGACAGTTGGAGTTATTGATACACTATTTGACAAGTCGGTTTACTTTTCAAATTGGGTTGAATGCCACGAAAAATTTGATAAAACAAAATTCGATAATCCCGACATCAGTCACGGAACATTAGTTTCATCAATTATTGTTGATGGTCCATCAATGAATAGGCATCTAGAGGATAACTGTGGAAGATTTAGGGTTCGTCATTTCGCCGTAACTCCAGGAGGACAATTTAGTTCATTTAAAATATTACAATCTATTAAGGAAATTGTTGAAAACAATAGAGACATCAAAGTTTGGAATTTGTCTCTAGGTTCTGCATTAGAAGTTAATCCTAACTTTATTTCGCCAGAAGCTGCAATATTAGATAAAATACAATATGAAAATGATGTTGTTTTTGTTGTTGCGGGAACAAATAAAACTAGACTATTCCCTAATTCAAATAAAATAGGAGCACCTGCAGATTCTATTAATTCCATCGTGGTTAATTCTGTAGACGAAGAAGGAAAACCAGCAGAATATACTAGAGAAGGCGTTGTTTTATCCTTTTTCAATAAACCAGATATCGGCTATTATGGTGGAACAAGCAAAAATCCTTTATTGGCTTGCAACTCTGAAGGTGCCTGCTATGTTAAAGGCACATCGTTCGCCGCACCTTGGATAACAAGAAAAATCGCCTATTTAATTTATAAAATAGGGTTAAGTCGAGAAATTGCAAAAGCATTAATTATAGACTCTGCTGTTCAATGGAAAGAAAATGAAGAACCTTCAAATTTGGTTGGGTTTGGTGTTGTTCCTATAAAAATTGATGATATAGTAAAGTCAAAGGATGATGAAATTAAATTTGTTATGCAAGGTGTATCAGAATTATACGACACTTATACATATAAAATTCCTGTGCCAATATACAAAGATAGACAACCCTATATCGCTAAGGCAACATTATGCTATTTCCCCAAATGTAATAGAAATCAAGGTGTTGACTATACAAATACAGAAATGGACTTGCATTTTGGTAGATTAAAATCTAATGGTAAAGGTATTGACACAATAAACGACAATAAGCAAAATGATGATTTTGAAACAAATTATCTTAAAGAAGGAAAGGCTCGCAAATACTTTAGGAAATGGGATAATGTAAAACACATTTGTGAACGTTTTAAGGAAAGAGGAACTGCTAAGACTATTTTTGGAAGTGGTCTTTGGGGGCTAAGTATAAAAACGGTAGAACGTTTAAGTGGAAACGATGGAAAAGGTATAAAGTTCGGCATTGTAATAACCTTGAGAGAAATTAAGGGAGTAAATAGAATTCAAGAATTCAAACAACTGTGCTCTTTAAAGGCTTGGTTAGTAAATGAAATAAGCATAGAAAATAGAATTGATTTATATAACAAAGCCGAACAAGAAATTATTTTAGAAGATTAAATTTTGAATTTATAAAAATCAATAATATTGGAGTATATTATGAAATATAAAATTGAAAAAGATAGTAAGAAATTTTATTTTGGTAAACAAGAAGATTATTCTAAATATAGACCCACTTATCCAATAGAATTATTTGAATTTCTAAGTTCTAAATTTGGAATTAAAAATAAATCAATTGTTGAATTGGGGGCTGGCACTGGTAAGTTTGCCAAACTTGCTAGTGATTATTGTGAACATCTTTATTATGTTGAGCCAAATGTTGATATGTTAAAAAAAGGACAAGAATATTGTTGTGATAAGTCAAACATTACATTTGTAAATGCTAGCGCTGAGGAAACAACACTTACAAAGAATGTCGCAGACATTGTATTCGCTGTTCAATCTTTTCATTGGTTTGATAAGTCAAAGTTAAAAGAAGAAGTGTCTAAAATTTTGAAAGACGATGGTCTTTTTGCAATAGTATGGAATGACTGGGTTGATAAAAATAATAACTTTAGCATTGAATATTTTGACTACATTAGTAAATGGAATACAAAATTAACAGGTAAAACTTATCAACATAAAAATGAAGACGACCGCAAAAACTTTTTTAGGAATAAAGAGTACCAAACCTACACGTTCATTCACTCAAAATATTATACGTTAGAAATGTTAATAGGATTAACTAAATCACTATCCTATGCACCTAAAGAAGGAGATTCATTTTATACCGAGTTTATGAGTGGTATAATAGAGATATTTAACAAATATCAAATGGATAACAATGTGTGTTTTGATTTCCATGCAGAAATGTACATAGGCAATGTTTAGGAGATTGATATGATTGATAACGGATATATTTTTGCTAAGGATAACAAAAGAATATTTCTTAATACAAGTTTAGGTTGCTCTGGTAAATGTTCTTATTGTTATTTACCACAATTAGGTTATAGCAATAACTCAACAAATTTTAATACAACAACTGCAGAATGGATAATAGATTGTATAGAAAAAAGTGATTTGAAAATTAATGAAGAAACATTAATTACAATCGGTTGCTACTCTGAATGTTGGGATTCTCATAATGTAAATGAAACAATTAAATTAATTAAGCATTTTTTAAAGAAAGGCAATCAAATTCAGTTGTCTACAAAGAAACAAATAAAAGAAAGCGAACTATCTGACATTTTACCTTTAATACAATACTATGGGCAACTAATTGTTTTTGTTAGTGCAACTACAATTTCAAAGCATCACATATTAGAAAAAAATACAACTCCTATTGAGCAAAGGTTTGAAAATTTTAAATTATTAAACAAACTAAATATTCCTTCAGTATTATACATAAAACCTGTACTAAAAGGCATTACAGTAAAAGATGTGGATTTATTTAAAGAATATATTGTTAAAAATTATATAACGAATGTAGTCGTGGGAAGTATATTTACGAATGAACAATCTAACGAAACAGTTCACTTCTCTAATAAAAATGAATTGTTTTATAATAAAGTTAATGATGAAGACATACTAATAAAAGAATTGTCAAATAAAGCCAATGTATATAGAAGGAGCACAGAAGCTGTAAGTAGTTTTAAAGTATATAAATATATTAAAAATTTAAAAGTTGTGATTAATGAAATGTTTAAAGGTGATAAAAGTGGTCACGACATAAGCCATTTGGAAAGAACAACCAATCTAGCATTATATTTACAACGAAAAGAAGGTGGAGATAAAATTGTTATAGGAATCTCAGCATTTCTGCACGACGTTCATAGAATAATGCAAAATCAATTAGGAAGATTTATTGCACCAAAAGATTCTTTAACTAAAATAAAAGAGATATTGTCAACAACAGACTTGACAAGCACACAAATAGAACAGATTTGTTATTGTATTGAGTACCACGAAGAATATAATTGGAATGGTAATAATGTTAATGACTTGAACACTCTAATATTGCAAGATGCTGATAATTTAGATGCAATTGGGGCTATTGGAATTATTAGAAATTTTAAATATGGTATAGCTCATAATATTATAGATTTTGATCCTAATATTCCATTATATCAAAATGAATATAATGAGAGTAAAGAAGACGCTTCAACCATTCATCATATGAATAATAAACTTTTAAGATTAGGCCAATACATGAATACAAAAACAGCAAAGAAATTAGCAAAGTCTAAAACGAAGCTCATGCAGGATTTTATGCATATGTTTATCCAGGAATTTACAGGAAAATATGAATAAGGACAAAGGCACTCAACAAAATTTTGAGTGTCTTTTTTTGTAGAAATACATTATTTTGATTTTGTTTTGTGATATAATGGTCAAAAGGAATATTATATGATAAGCAAATACATAACCGAAGATGGTTTAGATTTTAGAGATCCATATGAACGAGAAATTATCTTACAGCAACGACGAGAAGAACTTGCTGAAAGATTGCGTGAGAAAAAAGAACGCAACAAAACATATCTCAAAGGTCAACGTGGTGTTAGAAGATATTACGATTATGACATACCTGTTTACGAAGATAAAGATGGAAATGAAATTAGGCAAATTAAATGTGTTTATACAAGGGATAAACGCCGAAAAAGGTTGTTTAAATATCTTAAATACTTGAAAGGCAAAAAGGTTTTAGTTAGAAATTTAGCTTGGAAATATGCAGTCACCGAACGCACAATACAAAGCGATTTAAAATACTTAATAGATAATGGATTTATTGAAAGACAAACAAATAAAACACACTTAAACAGACAAACTAAAAATTCTTACATAGTCCACCCTGAAAAAGAAAAGGATTTTCCTTTTGATGATGATTGTTTTGTTCATCCAATTATCGTTGCTAAACAAAATGATGATTACTACATTATTACACAATCAGATTATGATGAAAGCAAAGTTGTGCGTGGATATCGAAATATAGAATATTTCTTTTTTGAATTGCCAGAGTTTTTACTTAAAAAAACAACTGATATAGACAAGATATCCTTAACTTATGCAAATGATGTTTTTGGAAATGATATTAGTTTAAAATATTATGGAGAAGTTTACTCATATATCGTTAAGGGAAAAGATGTTGATGAAGACACAAAGAAAGTTTATGAAAGATGGAGCAACAAATTATATTTTACTTTGATTGAACTTGATGAGTTATATCCCCCACGAGAAGGATATAGATGGATTACACTTAAAGTTGCCCCAAGAAGAATTAAACGATTTGACATCAATAAAGGTTTGCATTATATCACAAAAGAGGTTTTAGGGGTGAAATAGATATCCTAAATTATTACTTTGTGCACAAATTTTCAAAAATTTTTCAAAATTTTTTTAGCCCGATATTTACGGGCTTTTTTAATGCTCGTTTACAAGAAATTATAAAAAATGACATTTACAAGCGATGCAAAAACTTTGACTAAACCTATAATAGTGAGGGGGAAAGAAGATAAATTTACACTTTTTGTTGATAGGCCTTTTTCTTTGTTAATCAAAACTAAATATAGAAAGAACTAAAAGAAATCTTATCCGTCTAGATTTCTTTTTTGTTGTGAAATTTTAAATAAGAGGAGGTGTAAGCAAATACAATACACAAGCATAAATCTAAAACAAAAGGAGGTGAAAAAATGACCAAGAAAGTTAACGAAATTGGCACTGAAAATATGGTGCGAATTAAAGATGAGAAAGTTTTAAATTTACTAAATGAAATTTATGACAGAGATAAAGGATTTGTATATTTATCTAAAAATGCATTCTTTAATGATGTTATAAGCATTGGCATACAAGTGCTTGAAAAACAAGCGAAAGATAATTGGGCTATTAAGAACGAAAAACAAACTCTTTTAAATACAATGCACAATCACACAAAGCGTATGAACTACTTTATTAAGTTTAGCAAACCTTTCATACAAACAGCTTATGCAGATAGTGAAATCAATCAACAACTACTATGCATTTTACTAAATCAAATGTCTAGAAAAATGAGTAATGCAGAACGAGAATTATTTTTGAAAGAGCTTGACAATCTTAAAGTTTTGCCAGATAGTTTGGCAAAATTGAAAAAGCAATTAAGAGCCAATTATTTATACGAAGTTGAGTAAAAATGACAAAAAACGACCTAAAATTTTAGGAAGCAGGATAAGGCACGGATTCAAAATGACAGTGTTCAGCTTAGAAAACCCCTATAAAATAAGGGTTTTCTGCTGATTCACTTTTCGCAAATTTAAAGTATTTGCGTATCATTTTGTATCATGCCCCTTTTTGCGACAAGTGTGATGCCCACTTTCGCTTTTTATGGCAGTAAACTGCCAACTTCTTATGCTTGCAAATAGGAAGATTTTATTAGAATAGAAAAGCAGAAAGAAGAACATTCTTTCTCAAAAATTTATAATAGAAAAGACAACTTAATATAACTGAAAAATTTAAATTGATGAGAGGAATAAATGATTTACTTAAATGAAATAAACAATGAAAAAACATTTAATTTAAAACAAACAAAAGCATTCTTGAAGGCCTGTAAGGGAAACAAATATGAATGCTTTTTTAAATTGATAATGACCTATGGTCTATCACGAATTGAACTTGTTTGCTTGGAATGGGACGATGTTGATTTTGATAACAACACTATTACAATATATCCTATCTCACAAGAGAGAACAAATCAAATTTATTACAAATGGAAAATGGAAAAGAAAGAGCATTTAGGCAGAACTTTTCCACTACTACCTAATTTGAAGAAACTACTTTTAGAAGTAAAAGAAAAACAAGAGATAAACAAAATTACGAACGATGATTATGACTTCACAAATGAAAAATATGTCTGTGTTAAAAACGATGGAACAAGATTTAACTTTAACACGTTAAGTCGCAACTTACGATACATTGCACGAGATAACAACTTGCCAGAAATCTTACTTTCAGGATTATCAATTTGTCTTGATAACTTTATTTGCGAAAAGGCAAGAGATTATGACTACTATCGTGCTTGGACAAGATTTGATTGCAAATATAAAAAATCAAACAACAACTATATCGATTTTAATTTCAACAAAAACAAAAAATTCCTTAATGCTATGAACGATTTACTTGAATGCGAAAATCAAAGTCGCAAGTCGGATATGGAAATGTGAGGTGCTAATGAACAATATGAAAGAACTTTCACAAGTAATGTTTACCAACTATCCAGATTGCGTTGGCGTTCAAGAACTTGCACAAATGTTAGGAATTAAAAGAACTAAAACTTACGAACTTTTAAAGAATGGAATTATCAAATCAATCAAAATTGGCAAGGACTACAAGATTTCAAAGTTTAATGTTATTGCTTATCTTATGGGAGGTGAACAAGTATGACAGGAGCATTGAAAGTAAAACGAGGATATTATTATGCGGTTATCAACTACAAAGACAACTATGGCAAATATAAGCAAAAATGGTTTAACACAGGTCTTAAAGAACGTGGAAACAAAAAGGAAGCTCAAAGATTTCTTGATGAAAAACTAAACACTTTTCAACCTGACCTATTTGAAGCTCAACCAGAGCCTTTGGTAAAAAATGATATAATCTTTATGGACTATATTGAAGATTATGTTAAAAACAAACAAAAGGAATTATCACCCGCAGTTTATGTTAGTTATATGCACTGTGTTGATATTATGAAAAAATTTTTCAAAGACAACTTAAAACTCAAAGATGTGACTTATCATCACTTGCTTGATTTTTATGATTATCTTAAAAATGAACGAGGAAATAAAAATGTGACAATCAAACATCACGCAGTTATATTATCCCCTGCATTAAGACAAGCATATAGAGATGATTTGATTGCTAAAAATCCTTACGAATTTATGCCACCAATCAAAAGAGAAAAATCTCGTATGAGTTATTACAACAAAGATGAACTTGAAGAATTGTTTAAGTATACTGACAATTCGCCACTAAAACTTATAGTTCGTGTTGCTGCTTATTATGGATTTAGACGAAGTGAACTGATTGGACTTAAATGGGAGGCAATAGATTTTGAACAAAAGATGATTACAATTCAACACAAGGTGTTAAATGTTGAAGGTGTGCTTTACTTGTCAGACACTCTTAAAACAACATCAAGCCATAGAACATTGCCACTACTACCTGAAATTGAAGAATTACTACTTGAACGAAAAGCACAAATAGAACACAACAAATTTATTTTTGGTAGTAGCTATAATACCAAATATCAAGATTATGTTTTTGTTGACGATATTGGCGATTTGTTCAACCCAGACCAAGTCAGCGATAGGTTTAACAATATCCTAAAGAAAAACAATTTAAGACATATAAGATTTCACGATTTAAGGCACTCGTGTGCTAGTTTACTTGTGGCAAGCAAAATTCCTATGAAGAACATTCAAGAGTGGCTAGGACACTCTAATTTCAGCACAACAGCTGATGTTTATTCCCACCTTGACTATACAACTAAATACGAATCTGCAAATGCAATTAACCAAGCATTAACTCAAAACAAAGAAGAACAAACACCTAATGAAGAAATTAAACAGAAAACTAAACAAGAACTAGAAGATGAAATTTTACGACTTAAACAGCTTATCGAGGAACAAGAAGAACAAGAACGCATAGAAAAAGAACGAGAAGAAAAGCGAAAGCAGAAAAAACGAGAACAAGCAGAAATGTAATTTTCTTGCAAAAAGCACTTGGCGATGAAATACGACATTACACGATATTTACAGCATTCACTGCAAAAATTTTGAACAAATTCGTGACAAATTCGTAGACATTGCCCATTTTTAAGCATTTTTTACCCAAAATTAAACAATTTTAATTACAAGAAATCGAACTCATAAGTTAATAATTTATTGATTTGTGGGTTCGATTTTTTTGTTTTCTAAATAAAAAAATCTAGCGACAAGAATTCGCTAGAAAGCCCTAAAAATAAGGGATTTATGGTGCATCCACCAAGACTCGAACTCGGCATAATCGTTCCGAAGACGATTGTGATATCCACTTCACTATGGATGCAAAAAGTGATAATTTTTATAAGGGAATTATCGAACCCCTGTCGGTCTGTTTCGAAGACCATTGTGCTATCCATTACACCACAGAAGCAAGAAAGGAATAAAAATTATTCCTTTTAAAACAAACCTTCAATTGTTCCATCTTCATTTATTGTCATATTTAAATAATTAGAATTTTTACCAAGACCAGGCATTAAGAGCATATCGCCTGCTATTGCAACAATCATTTTTGCCCCACTTCTTATTTCAATATCTGAAACATTAAAAACAAAATCTTTTGGTGCTCCTAGCTTGTTTTTATCATCTGAAAATGAGAACTGTGTTTTTGCAATATTCACAAAGAAATTGTTCATATTAAACTTTTCTGCAAGAGCAATTTTTTCGTTTACAATTTCACTATAAACTACTTCTTTTGCGCCATAAACATTCTTTGCGATTTTTTCAATTTTTGTTTTAATGCTATCATTTAAATTATAAACATATTTAAAATTATTTGCCTTGTTAGATTCTTCAATCACTTTGTGTGCTAATTCAATACAACCTTCTCCGCCTTTTGAAAAAGCATTTGCAAAACAAGTTTCAACATTCTCCGCTTTACAAAGATTATATAGCTTATCCAAATCTTCTCTGCTATCATCATTATGCTGATTTATTGCAACAACAATATTAAGACCAAAAACATCTCTAAGGTTTTCAATATGTTTTTTAACATTTTCAAAACCAGAAACCAAATCTCCATTTCCGTGTTCTTTTGTCACCTTAACAACCACAACCAAAACCACACAATCTGGAACTTTATTTAAAAGTCTTGTTTTAATATTTAAAAACTTTTCCGCTCCCAAGTCGCTCCCGAACCCTGCTTCGGTAACACAAAATTCCCCCATACTCATTGCTGTTTGTGTTGCAATAACACTATTACAACCATGAGCAATATTTGCAAAAGGTCCAAGGTGAATTAAAGCTTCAGTTCCACCCAATGATTTAACAAGGTTTGGTTTAATTGCATCTTTCAATAAAATTGTCATAGCGTCTTCTGCTTTCAAATCTTTTGCATAAACAGGTTGTCCTTTTTTATTCAGTGCAACTAAAATATTTCCTAAGTTTTGTTTTAACTCATTTATATTTCTACTTAGGCTTAAAATTGCCATAACCTCGCTTGCTGCTGTTATATTAAAACCTGTTTTAATTTTATTACCACGAATAGTATATTCAATTTCTCTTAAACTTCTATCATTAACATCTAAACATCTTTTGTGGAATATATTATTGGTATCAATATTTAATTCATTCCCTTGGAAAATGTGGTTATCAATAATTGAAGAAAGCAAATTGTTTGCTTGAGTAATTGCGTGAAAATCACCTGTGAAATGCAAATTTATTTCATCGCTCGGCTCAACTCTTGATAGTCCGCCCCCAGTTGCTCCACCTTTTATTCCAAAAACCGGCCCCATAGAAGGTTCTCTTAATGCTAAAACTGTTTTACGCCCTATTTTATTCATGGCATCTGCTAAGCCGATAGAAATTGTTGTTTTACCAATTCCTGTTTTATTTGATGTCATAGCTGAAACTAAAATTAACTTACTTTTTTTATCATAACAAGGATTAACTTTTAACATACAACCTCCAAAAACACACTATTAAAATTATATTACATTAAAATTAAAAATTTGTCAAAAGCAAACCATCAAAATTAGTTTGTCATATATAAAAGTATGACAACCTTAAACAATATTAAAAAACTAACAACAACTTCACCTGTTATTGACATAACTTATTCTTTTGAAAACAAAGTATTGCACACTTATGCTTTATGCGGTTGGTTCTCATTAACTGGAAGCATAAAAGATAGGGTTGCGTATCAAATTTTTCAAGATGCCATTAACAATAACTTAATAAATGAGAATACTAACATTGTTGAAGTTTCAAGTGGAAATATGGGAATTTCAGTTTGCGCAATCGCTAATCTTTTAAACCTTGAAACAACAATAATAATGCCAAAATCAATGAGTGAAGAAAGAAAAAAACTAATCAAGCTCTATGGCGCAAACTTAGTTTTGGTAGATAACTTTAAAGAAGCTTTTAAGTTGTGTAAAGAATATGAGCAAAAAGGTTATTTCTGCCCACACCAATTTGAAAATAACTCAAACACCCTTTCCCACTATAACTTTACCGCAAATGAATTATATAAAAAAATCAAAAATAAACAACCTCAATGTTTTGTTTCAGGAGTAGGAACAGCAGGAACACTGTCTGGAGCTGGTAAATATTTTAAAGAAAAAATGAACTTAAAAATAATTGCAATAGAACCAAAAAATGCTCCGATTTTGAGCAAGTCTTCACCACTTAAAAGCCATTCTATTCAAGGGTTGTCCGATGAAATTGTTCCCAAAATCTACAACGAACGTTTAGTTGATACAATAATTAAAATTGAAGATAATGATGCAATTGCAATGAGCCAAAAACTTTGTAAAGAACTATCTTTAGGAGTCGGGATTTCTAGTGGTGCAAATTTTTTAGGTTGCGTTTTGAGCGGAAATAATTCAGTAACAACCTTTGCAGACTCTAATAAAAAATATTTATCCACAAACCTTACACAAAAAGTGGAAAGTTCACTTGTGGATAAAATAAAGTTAATTAGTGTTAAAATTTTATAAACTTAAATTTGGTTTTGGAGCTAAACTCATATCAGCAATTCCAACACCATCACGATATGCATAGTATGCAGCACTTCCGATCATTGCAGCATTATCAGTGCAATATTCAAACTTTGGAACAAAACATTCTATTCCATTTTCTTTTGCTTTTTCTTGTAATTCTTTTCTTAACTTTGTGTTTGCGCTAACTCCACCAGCAACAACAATTTTATCAAAACCAGAATCTTTGCAGGCTTTAATTGTTTTTTCCACAAGTTCGTCAACAACCCAAGTTTCAAAACTTGCACAAATATCTTGCTTTGGAATTTCACTTCCTGCCTGTTCTAATTTGTGAACATAATTAATAACTGCAGTTTTCTTTCCACTAAAACTAAAGTTATACCCCAAAGTATCGTTTGGCTTTGCGAAAACTATATTTGCTTTTCCACTTTCTGCAAGTTTACTTACTTTAGGTCCACCAGGGTAGCCAAGACCTAAAACTCTTGCCACCTTATCGAAACTTTCACCAACAGCATCGTCAAGCGTTGTTCCTATTATTTCGTGATGATTATAATCGTTTACTTTAATAATTGCCGTGTGTCCACCACTAACTAATAAACAAATAAAAGGCGGTTTTAAGTCTGGATATGTTAAATAGTTCCCTGCAATATGACCATAAATATGATTAACGGCAATTAAAGGTTTTTTTGTTGCATAACACAAACCTTTTGCATAACTAACCCCAACTAAAAGCGAACCTATAAGACCAGCGCCATAAGTTACAGCAACAGCATCAATATCTTTTAATTCGCATTTTGCCTCTTTTAACGCCAAACCAACAACATTATCTATTGCTGTTATGTGATTTCTGCTTGCAACCTCAGGAACAACTCCACCAAATCTTGTGTGAATATCAATTTGGCTAGACACAATGTTGCTTAAACATTTTCTTCCATCGACTACAACTGAACAACTTGTTTCGTCGCAACTACTTTCAATTGCTAAAATTTTAAATTTATTTTTCATAACATTAATTATATATCACTAATGATAATTTTGCAAGCACTATTTATGAATTGAATTTTTATAAAATTTTAAAAATTTTTAAACTGGGTATAGACAAGAAACATTTCTTGTGTTACAATGCAAAAAGTTAGGAGAATTTATGCATAAAAATAACAATTTTACAGTCATATTAGATTTTATGGGGGTTGTTGGGGATCTCAATTATGTTAAGTTGGCAATGGACCTACCAACAAAACAAAAATTTAGCACTTTTAGAATATTCTTAAAGTTAGTTAAAACCCCAAAATTAAAAGCAACTTTAAAACAATATCAAGCAGGTCAAATTTCTAGAGAGACCGTTGAAGCTGTTGTTGCTCAATATCTTCCACGTGCATCATATATGATTCCTATTATTCTTGATAAAATACCTGAATATATTACGATTAATAAAGATGTTTTAAACTACATAAAAGAAATTCATAGAAGAGGTGCAAGAGTTTATATTCTATCAAACACAATTCCTGAAACTGAATCTTTTATTAAAAATTCAGACTTGTGTGATATTTGTGATGACGTGGTGTGTTCAACAGACATAAATATGATTAAACCCCATAAAGAAATTTATGAATATATGATTTCAACATATAATCTCTGTCCATATCAAACAATTTTTATTGATGATTCATCTAAGAACACCAGAGCTGCTGAACTCAGCGGACTTCAGGTTTACAATGTTTCAAACTCTGAAGAAACATGCGATGTTTTAGAAAGCTATCTTGATGCTTTAAATACTTTTCCAAATATTACCGCAAACGACATACGAATATAAAAAATGGAACAAATGTTCCATTTTTTTAATTATTGTTTGAGTGAGATTTTTTAAGATATTCGTTTATAAATGGATTTAGTTCACCATCCATAACCCCTTGAACATCGCTAGTTTCGTAATCTGTTCTGTGATCTTTGACCATTGTGTAAGGTTGGAAAACATAACTTCGAATTTGACTTCCCCATTCAATACGTTTTAATTCACCTTTAATTTCATTCATATTTTGGCGTTGTTTTTCTTCTTCCAATGCAACTAATTTACTCATTAAAATCTTCATTGCATTTTCCCTATTTTGAAGTTGGCTTCTCTCGTTTTGACAAGTGACAACAATTCCAGTTGGAATGTGAGTTATTCTCACTGCTGTTTCAACTTTATTAACATTTTGACCACCCGCACCACTACTTCTATAGGTATCAATTCTTAATTCTTCTTGTTTTAATTTAACATCTGTTTCTTTGCTAATTGCTGGAACAACCTCAACAGATGCAAAACTTGTATGTCTTCTCTTATTACTATCAAACGGACTTATTCTAACTAATCTATGAACACCCATTTCACCTTTAAGTTTTCCATAAGCATATTCACCTTTAATCCAAAGAACGATAGATTTTAGTCCAGCATCTCCACCATCAAGTTTATCAATAATATCAAAACTAAAACTATTCTTGTTTGAATACATTTTATACATTCTGGCAAGCATAACAACCCAATCTTGAGATTCTGTTCCCCCCGCACCTGCGTGAATTGTGATAATTGCATCGTTATTGTCGTATTTTTCATCAAGCAAAGTTGTAACATTTAACTCATCAACTTTATCTCTCAATTCTAATAATTCTGTAAAGGCAAGGTTTAACATTTCAATATCTGTTTCTTTTTCAAGCGCTTTAACAGTTTTAATAAGTTCGGTTATTTGAACTTGTAAGGTTTGAACAACAGAAAAAAGGTCTTGCAATGCTTTAATGTCTTTGTTTGTTTGCATTGCATAATTCATATTGTTCCAGAATGTTAAAGATTCCCTTTCCTTCATCAATTTTTCAAGCTTTTCTTGGTTCTCTTTTAAATGTAAACAAGACTTTGTAACCTCAAACTTTTCAACCAATAAAGAAAGTTCTTCACCAATGTTTTCTATATTCATACAATAAGTATACCAAAATAAAATACTTTTAGCAATAAAAAAGATGCTACTAGCATCTTCTTGATTTTAAAAGTAAAATTGAGAGTCGGAAGTATGGTTTATTTCGTCTAAAATTCTTCCTTCCATTATTCTATCTAACATTCTAATATTTTTGATTCTTTTTTCACGGTTGCAGTTCCCATTTATACACAAGTCCTTACAATTAAGCAATATTTCAATAAATGAAAAATGACTTCTTGATTTTATCTGGTGAATATTATATATTGCTCTTGCCTGTTCTTCTGTTATAAAAATTTCATTACTTTCAATTTTTGCATACTCGCTCATGCTTGTAAAAATTGGTTCTGGATGAATACAGTCGTCTGTATATCGAATTACTTTGTTTAAATTTCTTCCATTCAATAAAAGCCAAAGCGTTGCGATTTTATGTCCATCTTTTGAATCTATTGGTAATAATTTCCCATCTGCAAATATAACACCTTCTTTAATCTTAACTTCTCTTGCCCCAGGCCTTTCTAAAAGAGTTGTTCCCAAATCAATTAATTTAACATCTTGATTTATTTCCAAATCTTTTGTTATCAAACCTTGGCCAATAAACTCATATATCATTACAACCATTGGATGATTAAATGCAAAGTTATCACAATTTGATATTGAATTCATATTCGAATACGATCTGCAAGATAAAAGCACAATATATTCATCAATTAGTTCTTTAAAATTGTTTTCTCTATAATATTTTAATAATTCAATAAAAACTTCTTTTCTCTCTCCCTTTTTAAAAAAAGTTGGTTCATAGTCTAAATCAACAAAAACTCTGCCTTTCATTTCATCTAAAGATGTTAAATCTTTAAATAAAACATATTCGGGTATTGAACTAAAATCTATATTCATAATTTTCTCCTTGATATATAATAAACTAAAATTTCAAAATGTCAATATCACAACAAAAAATCCCGATGTTTCGGGATTTTTATTTTACATATTAGTCACCGCTGAA
>JBGVFL010000045.1:0-26841 GCA_045120995.1 Candidatus Onthoplasma sp.
AACCACATGATGATATTGTTGAAAATATAGAACGTTTGGCAGACTTAATAACTGAACCACCATTGGCTGTTGATATGGTTGGAAATAAAGAAGTTATAACCATTAATCAGGATATGAAAATTGCAAATGCAATGGATTTAATTTATAGAACAGGTTACGGAAATTTGCCAACATATGAAGGTGATAAACTAGTTGGAATTTTAAATGCTAGAAAATTAGTTGGCGTTTTGGGTGGAAAGGTGAATGCTGGACTCAATCTTGAAACATTCATTAAGGAAACTACTGTTGGTGAAATATTGCCAGAAATGGGTGATGACTATTATTTTATGTTGGCAGATCAAAAGCTAACAATTGATAATGCAATGAATTTCTTTGAAAACAATCGCAAATTGTTGATAATTTTAATAACAAAAGATGGAAAAGATTCAGGAAAGCCATTGAAAATTATTTCAAATGCTGATATAATAGACATGAAAAGGATATTAGACGTTTATTAATGAAAATAGCAACTGATTGGAAAGATTATATTGTTATATCCACCGCAAACGGCGAAAAAATGGAACGCATAGGTGGATATACTTTTTTGCGACCAGATCCTCAAGTGATTTGGAATACTGATAAAAGCTTATCAACAAAAGTTGATGCTTGTTATAAAAGAAAAGAAAATAAATCTGGAGAATGGAAACTTAATCCTAAAATGCCAAAAAGCTTTGTTATCAAACGCAAGAAGTTAAAGTTTCATATTGAACCAATGAGTTTTAAACATATTTGTCTTTTCCCAGAACAAGCTGTTAACTGGGATATTATGACAGACTTAATCAAAAACTCTAAAAGAGAAATTAAAGTTTTAAATTTATTTGCATACACTGGTGGTGCAAGCATTGCTTGTGCTGCTGCTGGAGCGAAAGTAACACACGTTGATGCGGCAAAAAGTATGATTGATATTGCCAAGATAAACGCAGATTTAAATGGTATTGATAACATCAGATATATTTTAGATGATTGTCAAAAGTTTGTTGAGCGCGAAATTAGACGAGGAAACAAATATGATGCAATCATTATGGACCCACCTTCTTTTGGAAGAGGTCCAAAGGGTGAAACTTGGAAGATTGAAGAAAATATATTTGAATTTGTTCGTTTGTGTGGACAAGTTTTAAGTGATAACCCATTATTTGTTTTAATTAATTCATATACAACAGGTCTTCAACCAACAGTTATGTCTAACATTTTAAATGCAACAATCAAAAACGGAGAGACTATTGCTTATGAAGTTGGATTGCCAACAGAGGAGAAAGGAATTGTTCTCCCTTGTGGCTGTAGTGCAATAAAAACATTTTTAAAGAAAAATTAGAGAATAAGGAAATATAAATGATAGAGCCAAAAATAATATACGAAGATAATCATATAATAGTGGTTATTAAACCACATAATATTTCAGTTCAAGAAGATGATAGTAAAGATTTAGATATGTTAACCATCATCAAGGAATTTCTAAAAAAGAGAGATAATAAACCAGGGAATGTTTTCTTAGGGCTAGTTCATAGATTAGATAGACCTACAGGTGGCGTTATGGTGTTTGCAAAAACAAGTAAGGCAGCAAGTAGACTTAGCAAAGACTTAAAAGATAAAAAACTTAAAAAGCATTATATGTGTGTTGTTAATGGAAAGCCTCAATTGGCAAAAAATAAACTAACAACATATCTTAAGAAAGATGAAAAAACCAACACTGTAAAAATAGCTCCAAAACTTGAAAGTGGAAGCAAAGAAGCGATTTTAGAATATGAGGTTATTGAGTCAAAAGGACAATATTCTTTGATTGATGTTAATCTAATAACAGGAAGAAGTCATCAAATTAGAGTTCAAATGGCTTCACAATTAAATAATCCAATTTTTGGAGATTTTAAATATGGGGATAAAGAACACGGAGGAAACCTTGCTCTTTGGGCTTATGAACTTATGTTTATCCACCCAACAACAAAAGAAAATATGAGATTTACTGTTGCTCCAGATTTTAATAATCCTGCATTCAAACTTTTTGAAGATATTATTGAAAAGAAAATTAAATAAAAAATCTAGGAAATGAAAAATTTATTCATTTCTTTTTTCTAAATAAAAAATCAATAAAAATCTATTTTATAGATAAAATTTGAATTTTTTAAGTAATTTTTTATAAATTTTTCACAATTTTAAAATTTTGTTATTAATATAAATTTTTTGATTTATAAATCTAATTGAAAAGTTATTAAAAAAAGTTTAAAAAATTTTTTAAAAAGGTATTGACTATAAGTGAAAAAGGTGCTAAAAGAATACTAACAAAAGCATTTAAGTGACCAATTAAAAAATTATAATGTTTTTAAAGGAGAATTTATAAGTGAATAAGTTGGCTGTTTATGAATTAGGAGTAAATGATATTAAATTAACAATATATAAGTACTCACCAAATGGTTTCTTTGCTGCAGAATCTCAAATAGTTGAGCCGGTGAAGTTAACTCAAGATATGGAAAGAGATGGGTATATTAAACCTGCTAGAATTCAAGAAACAATTTCAATTTTAAAAAGTTTTAGAAGAATTGTTGATGGTGCAAAAATTGAGAATACAATTTGTTATGCAACACCTGTTATTGCAAATGCAAGAAATCAAATTGCTTTCTTAGATGAAATATATAAAACTGTTTCTTTGTATTTCAAAGTTTTAACAACAGAAGAGCAAGTTTCTGCTTTGCATAACGCAATTATGTATTCATTTGCGATGACACGTGGAGTTATTGTTCAAATTGGAGACTATTCAACAGAACTTGTTCGCTTTAATCGTAGAGTTGTTGTTAATAGCGTTTCAATTCCTTTTGGAACAGTAACTCTTTTGGAACAAGTAAAAGAAAAATCAATGTCTGAAAGAATGGATAAGGTTGTTGAAATAATGACAACTGAATTTAAAAAACTTGATTGGTTGTATAACCTAGATGAGGATAGTGAGTTTATTGGTGTTGGTGAAGTTTTTGAAGCTATTGGAAAACTTTCAAGAAAGTCAAGCAGATATCCGTTAGATTCAGCTCATAATTATAAAATAACAAATCAAAGTTTCCAAAATGTTTATAACTTAATCAGAGGTCTTGATTTAGATAAGGCTAAAAAACTTAAAGGAATTTCAGATAAACGTGCAGATGTTATTGCTATTGGTATGGCTATTGCAAAAGTTGCTTACAATGAATTTGTTGGAACTGAAATGAAAGTTTCATTAAATGGTGAAATGTATGGAATTGTTGCAAAGAATTTACTTGGTCAAACTGGTGAAAAACCTTTGCTAGACATATTGGGTTATTCTTTGAGTGCAATTAATGAGTTCTGCCCAACAAACACAAATGTTAATAACAACTACTCATTAGCTGTTATTCTATATAAACAACTCAAGGTTCTTCATAAATTAACAAGACCATATGTAAAAGTTTTAAGAATTGCAGCTAGTATGTGTAATAGTGGTAAAATTATTTCATTTGAAAACTATCAAAAGAACTGTTTTTCTGTTATAATAAATAGTAATATTTATGGCGCAAGTCATAAAGATATTGTTTTAGCGGCATTTGTTGCTAGCAGTCAAAATGTTGACGATTTCAGTTTGAATGACTGGGTTCGATTTAAAGATTTGGTTACAGATGAAGATTTGGAAGCTGTTAAAAAACTTGCAATAATCATAAAAATGGCAAACTTGATGAATATAACAAATTCAAATGCAATAAAAGATATAGCTTGCGATGTTTTAGGAGATACAGTAATCTTAAAAACTGAAGTTGAAAAAGATGCTAGTTTAGAAATTAGCCAAGCAATGTCAATAACAGGAGACTTTAAAAAGGTTTACGGTAAGAATTTGCAAATTTTATAGGATATAAACTTAAACATATTTGGAGGGGATTATGTTAAAAGTTGAACTTGCAGTTAAATTTGGAAGTAATGAAATTATTGTTTATAGAAGAGGTTTTGGAATAATTGATAAAGTTCCGGCTTATCTTGCTGTTGTGGAAAATGGTAAAGATTTTAAGGTTAAAGCAACAGGAAAAGAGGCGGAAAGATTATTTCATTCAAAGTCTAGCAATGTAACAGTTTATCAACCAATTATTAAAAGTGAAATTGTTAATGAAAAGATGGCTTCAATTTTAATTAGCAAAATCATTAAAGATGCAATTCCAGATAAGTTTATGCTACAAAAAGTGAGCTTGTTAGTTGCTGTTCCATGTGCTTTAAACGAACAACAATTACTAAAAATAGAAAAAGTTTTAAGAATGTCTGGTGTTAACAAAATAACATTTGTTCAAAATGGTGTTTGCGCTAGAGCAAATCTAGATATTGACACTCACGCAAGAGTTATGGTTGTTGACATCGGCAAATATATAACAGATATTTCCGTTATGAACGACTATAATTTCGATTTCGGAAGAGTGTATTATTTTGGTGGTGAAGATATGGACACAAGTCTAACCTCATTCATTCAAGATAACTATAATTTAGAAGTTAGCAATATGACAAGTGAAGCAATCAAAAATGAAATAGCATCACTTTATGATAGAGATTTATATAGAACAGAATATATTGGAATTGATGAAAATAATAAGTTTGTTAGAAAAACAATAACAGCAAGCGAAGTTAAAGTTGCGGTTGTTAATTTATACGATAAAATTTTTGAACTTATCAATGATGTTTTAAAAGAAATTCCTAAAGATATAGCAGCAGATGTTTATGCGAATGGAATAATGTTCGTTGGTGGAGCTAGTAAAATAGCTGGTCTATACGAATATGCAAAGCAAAAATTTGATTTACCAATAATTGTGCCAGATGACCCTCAAGATGCAGTTATGTTGGGTGCGGGGAAATTGTTGGTTTCAGGAAATGAGTATTTAAAAATAAATATCTAGATGGAATAAAAGGTCTAATCTTAGCGAAGATAAAAAATTTATGGTTTTATCTTCGTTTTTTTTGTTTTTGTTTGATAGGATTATCAAATGGAGGGATTATGTCTAGAATAATTGTGTTAACATCTGGAAAAGGTGGGGTTGGAAAAACAACAATTACAGCAAATTTAGGAATGCATTTAGCTAGCAAGAATTATAGGGTCTGTATGATAGATATGGATATTGGTTTAAATAATTTAGATGTCGTTATGAATATGGAAGATAGAGTTATTTATACTATTATTGATGTTATTGAACACAGATGTAGACTTAAAGAAGCGCTTGTTCAAGATGATTATTTTCCATTGCTTTATGTTTTGTCTAGTGGTGGATTAAATCAAAATCTTTCAATTGGGTTGGGTCAAATCAAGCAAGTTATTAATGAACTTGGTGCCATATTTGACTTTGTTTTAATAGATTGTCCTGCTGGAATAGATGCTGGGTTTAAGCGAGCGGTTAGTTGTGCTAGCGAGGCTCTGATTATTACAACGCCTCATTTGAGTAGTATTAGAGATGCTGATAAAGTTGTTACAATACTTAACAGTTACGATATATATGATAAACGCTTTATAATAAACAGAGCAAGAGGTGATTTAATTCAAGACAAGGTTATGATTGATATTCATGACATAGGGAAAATATTAAATATAGATTTTGGTGGAGTAATTCCAGAAGATGATAGTGTTATATTAAACACTAGTGAAAATATTAAAAATTTTAAGACTTCAAGCAATAGAGCTTTTGATATTTTGGCTAACAATATATTAAACAATGAAAAAAAACTATTTGACTGTACATACAAATATAAAGGATTTATAGGAACAATTAAAAAATTCCTTAAAAGGAGCGTGTGATGGATTTAAAAAACAGACTAAACTCAATTATTCAAAAAGACAAAGAAAATAATCCTAAATATCTTATAAGAGTTATAAAGTCTGATTTCTACTATTTAATTAATAACTATTTTGAAGTTGATTTTGATGATATTGAAGTGTTAATAAATCTTGAAAAAAATTACTACAACATTTCAATTAATTGCAAAGGTGATAGGATTAAATTAATAAAATCAATTCCAGAACAGGAATAGTTGTAAATTGAAATTTTTTTTCATAAAAACATAAATTATTAAATATAATTTAATATGAAAAAAATTAAGTTTGGAGCAAGTTTCTTGCTTCTAATTTTATTTAGTATTTTAACTGGACAACTTCTCTTATTAGTTAACTATATGTTAGCTCTTTCTTTACACGAACTAGCGCATATGTTTGTTGCAATAAACAATGGCTACACTCTTGAAACAATAAAAATTAATATGTTTGGTATGTCTGTTAACCTTAAAGAAAAGATAGATGATAAGGATTCTTTTAAAATAAATATTGCTGGGCCATTATTTAATCTGTTCATTTGTGTTTTATGTATGGCTATATATTGGTTAGTTCCAAACAGTTTTTATTTTTTAAATAAGTTTTGTGTTGCAAATTTAACATTGGCTATATTTAATTTATTGCCAATTTATCCATTAGATGGTGGTAAAATTTTCTATGGAATAATAAAAAATCCAAAAACTTATAAAAGATTAGATTTAATTATGAGAATTACACTTGCTAGTATTTTTGCCTTGCTTTTTACATTAAGTCTATTCAATAGTGCTAATATTATATATTTGTTACTTGCATTTTTCTTTATAACAAGTAAGAAGAAATATGAACCGGCATTAACAATTTTTAAATATAAGCAAAACAAGAACTTTGATAAGGTTGTGATTATCAAGGTTAACGAAACAGAAACATTATTGAATTTAATAAAACAAATAAAGTTACATCGTTATACTATATTCTATTCTCCTAAGCTTAACAAATATTTTGATGAAGATAATATAATAAGTCTATCGCTTAAATATCCATTGAATACTGCTTTATCTAATATAAATTAGGTATTGACAAAATAAAAAAAAGTGATATAATACATTCGCTAAAGAATAAAAAAGAAGGAAAACAAATGGATAAAAAAAGAATTAAATTGTATCAAAAATTCAACAAGAATCTGCCAAAAGATTTTGAGGTGGCTTTGCAAAAAGATGCTTCTGAGCAGTTATGGAACTTGCTTTTGCAAGAAGAAGTTGAAACTAATTCACCAGCATTAAAAGCATTTGTGAAGAAGTTTTTTATATATAAACACAGAGTTGAACTTGAAAAAGAATATGCTGCAAGTATGCTATCTTCTGGAATATTAAGAGCTAATTTGGTTCTATTATTAAAACAAAAGAAAATATTGCATAATTTAGATGAACTTTACACAGAATTGTGTTTATTCCACATTGAATTTTATCAAATTTTTGGAATTTCTTTGTCAAGAACACTTGATGCTATCGATAAAGAAAATGAGTTGGCAATAAAAAAAATTAGTTAAAACGATAGATTTCTATCGTTTTTTTATTGCAACTTAATAAATTAAAGAAATTTTTAAAACCCGTTGACAATTTGTTTAATTTTTGATATAATACCCGCGTAGTACCACGTTGAAGAGGTTATAAAATCGAAAGATTACCTTAAGAGTGAGTCTTTATAGGAGGTAACTAATGTACGCAATCGCAAATATTTCAGGAAAACAATTTAAAGTTGAAGTTGGCTCAACATTGTTGGTTGACAGATTAAATGCAGAAGTTGGTGAAAGTATTTCTTTCCCTGTTATGCTTACTGTTGATGGAAACAAAGTTAAAGCTGGAACACCTGTGATTAAAGATGTAGTTGCTATGGCTAAAGTTGTTGCTCACGTTCAAGACAAGAAAATTACAGTTTATAAGTATAAACCTAAAAAGAATGAACGTAAGAAACAAGGTCACAGACAACCATACACCAAGATTACAATCGAAAGTATAGGTTAATTTTATGATAAACATTATTGTTATCAAGGAAAAACAAACCATAAAAACAATTGAAGCAACAGGCCATTCTGGTTATGCAGAACAAGGCAGTGATATTGTTTGTAGTGCAATCTCAACATTAATGGAAACTTTAGCAAATGGATTAACAGAAATTGTTAAAGCTGAAACAAAAGTTATAGTTGATGAAAACATTCCGCACTTGTCGGTTTCTTTAATAGATACAGATAAGGATAAATGCAAAGATGCACAAGTATTAATGCAAACAATTTTATTGGGAATTAAAGGTGTTGCTCAAGAGTTTTCTAAATTCATTAAAATAAAGGAGAAGCAAAATGATTAAGTTTAATATTCAATTATTTGCCCATAAAAAAGGTGGCGGTAGCACCAAAAATGGTAGAGATAGTGAATCAAAACGTCTTGGTGTGAAAACTGGTGATGGACAATTCGTTCACGCTGGTGCAATTATCGTTCGTCAAAGAGGCACAAGAATTTATCCTTCAACAAATGTTGGATGTGGTAAAGATTACACATTGTTTGCATTAATCGACGGAATCGTTCGTTTTAAACGTGATGGCCGTGGTAGAAAAATTGCAACTGTTGAAGCTAAAATATAATATAAAGAGAACTGAATTTTCAGTTCTTTTTTTTTCTTGACAATATTCACTTTATATGTTAAACTAAAATAAACAATGGAGGAATTTGTTATGATGAGAAGTCTTGGAAGAGTTTATGGAACAGTAGAAAGAAAAGAAATTTTAACAGAAGATATTGTGGTGTGTGATAATGAAGGCAAAATGAAGCAAACAGAGAAAGAAGGTGATGTTTTAGATGCTGTTTATATCTATTCTATATTCTTAAAATCTGATAGGGTGGATTTGACAAAAGAAGAACTTCTTATGTCAGAAAATGTTCTTAAAGTTTTATTTATTA
The DNA here is from genome assembly GCA_045120995.1 of Candidatus Onthoplasma sp. Taxonomy (GTDB): domain Bacteria; phylum Bacillota; class Clostridia; order Christensenellales; family UBA1242; genus Onthoplasma. Next base: position 8,755 of record JBGVFL010000045.1, read on the forward strand.
AATATGGTGAAAAATGTTTAGATGAACAATTCTTAATAAAAAAGTTGCAAAGAGAATGTCCTAAATTATGCATAACAACGGCTTCTATTTCAAGCGTGGAAAAATATTATAAATCATATATTAAAACTGGAAGAATGGGAATGGTTGTTGTTGAAGCGACTTCAAAAAAAATTGAGTTAACTTCAGATATAAATTGTATTGACTCAATTTAATTTACAAAAAAGAACTGAATTTTCAGTTCTTTTTTTTGTTTGATTTGTTGTTTTATGGTTAAAATACAAATTTGTAGAATATTCCACGATTTGTAGATAGTAAATTTTTGCAAAATCAATTGTTTTATTATATAATTGAATTGTAAAAGGAGAAACAATGAACAATATTGGAACAAAAATTATGCTTCTTAGAAAGCAAAATAATATGTCACAAACAGATTTGGCAAAAAAACTTAATGTCTCTAACAAACTGATAAGCAAGTGGGAAACTGGTGGAAGCTTACCATCAACCGAATATTTGCCTAAGCTTTGTCAAATTTTTAATGTTAAAATAAATGAATTAATGGGTGAAGAAGATTTTCCTAAAATTAAATCTAAGAAAAAAGTTTTAAAATTAACAGTGATTATAAGTTCTTGTATTGTGATTTTCTGTTTATTTGCAACATTTTTTCATTTTACCTTAGCTTCAGCAATGCTAAAGAAGCCTTTTGTTAATGATATAGATAAACATATAGAGAAAACTTTTTCAGGTTCACATTACTATTTAACAACAACAGTGGAAATTGACGATGTTCCAACTATTACAGAAGAATATGGTTATGTTAATAATGGCAAAGTTGAATATGTTGAATATCTTGACAATAAATTACAAACCATTATTAAAGACGGGGTTAAATATGATGCTGAAACTGATAAAAGAGAGATTTTTGATAATTCTCAAATAAAAAACATTTGGGAGTTATATGAATATTCAGGTGAAGAAGAGAAGGATTTTGAAGTATTTGGTGATGTTTCCTTTATAAATTATATTTATAAGCAATTTAATGGCTATTATTTCGAAGTTAACAAAGGCGTTATTAATAGATTTATTGATGAAGAATTAGATTCAGATGTTCGTGTAACTAGCAAAATTAAAGCAGATGTTGATTTTTCTAAAGGGAAATTTAAAACTATGACAATGTCTTTTAAGGCAAAGTCAAACAATGTTCCAATTGATGTTAAAATAACTCAAAAATTTAATTTAACAAAAGCAAAACAAACAATTAAATTTCCAGATGATATAAATTCTAAGCAGTGGAATAATGTGGAATTGAAATTGGTTGATGATTTGCTTCAAGAAAACAAGCTTGAAAAACTTGATATACAATTACCAAACCTATTTAAATCAAACAATAATATCGTTTCTTATGATATGGAGAACATTTATTTATATAGTGAAAATTTAGAATTGATTAAAACAATCAATATTCACGATGATATAAATATGAATAGATATGTTCAAGATGAAGATTTTTATTTCAATGTTGTTAATAATTATGTTTTCATCAAAGAAGATGATAGTAGTTTTAGCGATTTATATGTTTTAAAACTTGAAACAGAAGAGTGGTTTAAGGCTACAAATATTTGGCATATGTTGTATGTATCTCCATCATTAAAAATATATTATAAAAACCAATACCTATATTGTTATGACTTAATTTCTGAAACAACAATAAATTTAAAAGGTGATAAATTTGTTGCTGAAATTGGAGAGAATATTTACACTTGTAATTACAATGACAGCGATTATGAAAAAGGTGTTTATAAATATAATAATGGAACAACAGAAAAGATTTCTGATAGAATAATAGATTGTAAATGCTACACTTATAATAATCTTATTTTTGCAGTTGCGCATAGTTATTATATGAACTATAATTGTGTGTTTAATGAAAATTTTGAAAGTATAAATGCTCTGCCTTTTTCTTCTGAGCAAATAGTATTTAATCAAGACAATATATTTTGTGTTGGATATCCTTCAAAATATTCTGTAGGCTGTAAGTTTTATAATTATGATAATTTGTTCGTTCCACCGTTAAGATTAAATATAGAATATGTGGTTGCTTTTGAAGACTATTATCTAGCTAAAAAAGTGGGAGAAAACACTCTATATAAAATATATGCGGATTATCTAAATGAATTAGGTGGTTGGTAAGAAAAAACACTCAATTTTGAGTGTTTTTTGTTTATCACTTTAAAAATCGCTGGTCAAATTTTTTCTTACACAAGAATATTATTGTTAAGGTTATATTTAATAAGAAACATATAACGAATATTAAAATTGTAAAATAACCTGGTTTTAAATATGCAATTGAAGCAAGCAGACCTGCGGTTAAAATAAATGTTATAATAAGAGAAATAAGATTTATTTTTAAATAAGAAGTTTTAACTTTTAAACTGTTATTGGTTTCAATATTGTCAACATACATAACTCTTGAATATTGAGGGTCAATTTCAAACAATCTGTTTCCAAAATGCGAAGCCATCAACTCTAAGGCAAGAGCACTTGGAATAAACTGTAATTTGGGGGTTATTAAACTATCTTTCAACTTGAACATTGTTTTAACATAGACGTTATAAACAGAGTTGCAGGCTGATTCAAAAGTGCTGTATTTAGGCATAACACTAACAAGTTTTTCTTTATTTCCAATTGTATTAGCAAATCTATTTAAAAGTTCACGATCAAAATTTAGGCTAGCGTAACACACCAGAATATCATCAACTTCAACATTAAAAAGAAGTCCTTGAATAATTTTGGTTAAATTGTTATAATAAACTGCATTCGGTTGATAATTGTAAGTTTTAAATAAGTCTACTAAATCTGCTTTAACAACATAAAAAATATCGTTTCCAAATTTATTCGTTATAAGATTTATTTTATTGTTTAAATTAGAAATACTGTCAACCACATAAATAATCTTCATATGCACCCCTAATAACTTAATTATACATTATTTTGTCCAATTTTAAAAACAATTTGTCGTTAATTGTTAAATTTATTTGTGTTTTAGTTGTTTTGTGATATACTTATATTAATGAAAAAGAAATTTGAATTAAATAAAACAATAATTTTAACGGGAGTAGTTAGTTTTTTGTTTTGTTGTTTGTTTTTATTGTCGGCTTGTGACTTAAGTCATAAACATTATACTGATAACTTTTGAGTTTGCAGGTCTTGTGGTGAAGACACAGTAGAAATTCTTAAAGTAAATGCAAATTATGAGTTTACTTCAAGTGAAAGTTATGGGAGAGCAAATGAGTATGTATACTTTAAATTTGTCTCTTTGGGTGAAGATTTAATTGATATAACAGTTGAAGAAGTTTCAGCAAGAGTTAGTTATGTTGAACTTTATACAAAAACCTCAAGCAATTTATATTTGAAACATATGTCAGGTGAAAATGTTTATAGCCATGAGTCGCCACTAACTCAAGGCGAAACTTACTATATTAGAGTTAAATTGTATAACGCTGGAAAAATTAAAGTTCGTGTTAGTCCAGTTATTGAAAATTAACATTGTTAGGAGGGGAAAATGAAACAAGTTAAAATGTTAAAAGATGCAATGAAAAACAACTATATTGTGCCTGCTTTTAATTTCGCAAATTTCGAAATTTTAAGAGGGCTTATTGATGCTGCAAAAGAAACAAATTCACCTGTTATTTTGCAAGTTAGTGAAAGTGCGCTAAATTATTTCTCAGATGAGATTATGTTGGGAATAATTCAAGGAATAAGAAAAATCAAATTGCCAATATCAATTCATTTAGATCATGGTAAAAACTTCGATATTGTGAAAAGAGTAATTAAATTGGGTTTTGATAGTGTTATGATTGATGGGTCAACCCTTCCTTTTAAAGAAAACGTTAAACTAACAAAAAAGGTTGTAACATATGCTCATAAGAACAATGTTTCAGTTGAAGGTGAACTTGGTGTTTTAGCAATAGCAAATGATGATGGAATGATCAGTGATGGTGAGAGATTTACAAACCCAGAGCAAGCTAAAGAGTTTGTTGCCTTAACTGGTGTTGATAGTTTGGCCGTTTCTATTGGAACAAACCATGGGGTTAACAAATATGTTGGCGAGCCAAAAATTAGATATGACATATTAAAGAAAATTGAAAAAGCAATTCCTAACACTCCAATTGTTTTACACGGAGCGTCTTTAATTGAACAAGATTATGTTGATAAAATAAATCAACATGGCGGTTTTATTAAAAAATCAGTTGGAAACGAAAACTTGTTAAAAAACGCATATAAAACTCATATTTGTAAAATTAATATGGACACAGATTTCCGTTTAGCATATACAGCTGCGGTTAGAGAATTTATGGATAGTAAGGCTGATAAATTTTGCCCAAGAACATATGGAAAAGTGGGTGTTGCTGAAGTTAAAAAATGTGCAATAAATAGAATTAAAAAGATTTGTAAATCTAATGATAAGGTGTAGAAAAAAAGACTTTTACAAGTCTTTTTTTAATTTTCAGATTTAGAATTGTTTGTTTCTGCCTGTTTGTTTTTATAATATCCCCTAGGTTTTTTAATCAATGCGCCCCAAAGAATTATTAACACTTGAAGTGGAATTCCAAGAACGTATATCGGCCATATATTAATATTTGTTGGAATGTATATTTGAATTTGAATTGAAGCAAGAGTTAACCAAAGGAGAATGGTGAGTATTGGGAAAAGATAACGCATTCTTCCCCAAATAGAATTGAAAACAACCATAACAACAAGAGATGCAACGCCTGCCCACATAAAACTCATATAATAATTTGTGTCTAAACATAATTTTAAAACAACAAATAGAGCAGTAGAACACAACCAAACAGCACCAACACTAAGAAGGGTTATCATTAATTTAGTTGAAAACATTCTCGGTATGCGTATTTTTTGTGATTTTTTTGTTTTTTTATTTTCTACCACTGGTGGAATTTCCATTTCTCTTGTTAAAGAATCTAAACTTACCCCATAAAATTCTGCCAATTCACATAAAACATCAACGCTAGGCATACTTTCGCCTTTTTCCCATTTTGAAATTGACTTGTCTGAATAATTAAATTTTTCAGCAACTTCCATTTGGGTTAATTTCATATTTTTACGAAGTGTTAACAAATTTTTGCCGATTATAGCGTTAAAATCCTTATTTTCTTCCATTTTTACCTCATTTATATAGAAAATAATAACACAATAAAAAAAATAAATCAAGAAATCTAATCAAAATGGAGAAAACTTTACAACTCTAATTTCAGTAGAGTTGCTCTATTTTTAAGAGCTTTAAGATTATAGACGAAAAAGTAAAATTCTATTGATAAATTGAATAGATATTGTTAACATAAAATCAACGATAAGGGGAACTTATTGAATTTTTAAGATAAAAAAGAGAGGATGAATTTTATGAGAAAACTAATTTCAGTTATTATTCCGTGTTATAATGCAGAAAAATGTTTATCAATTCCAATGAATAGTTTGTTTGAACAAAGCTATAAGAATTTGGAAATTATTATTGTAAACGATGGTAGTAAGGATAAAACTTTAGAACTTGCTAATCATTTTGCAAGTATTGATTCAAGAATTAAAGTTATTAATCAAGAAAATGCTGGAGTTTCAGTTGCAAGAAACAATGGTGTTAAAGCTGCAACAGGTGAGTATATTATGTTCCTTGATGCAGATGATAACTACACAACTCCGTTAGCAATTGAGAAATTGTGTAATAAGTTAGAAGAAACAGGCGCAGATATGTGTGTTTGTAATTTTATTCACCCATGTTTTGAGCAACATACTAAAGGTGATAGAGTTTATGATATGAGCAATCCTGATCATTTCTTAGAATTCTATCAAGATTTCTTTGTTTTGGGTGTTCCTTGGAATAAAATCACAAGAAGAGAATGTTTAACAGAACAATTTGTTCCAGGTGTTAAATTTAATGAAGATGAATTATATAATTTAGATAACCTTCACAATATGAAGAAAATTGCTTTTATTGATGAGGTTTTACACCATTATTATTGTGCTCCATATAACCCAAATTTGCCAGCAAGTGCTGTAAATTCAATTTACTCTGCAGATTTCTTCTGGGAGAAGAGAAGTACAATTTGGCATATGGGAATGAAGAATCATGAATATAGAGTTAAATCTTTAGAAAAATTCTTACCACACAAAAAAGATGAATTGCAATATGTTAGAAGCTTTGATTTCTTCTTCTGGGATTTCTTCCTTATGGCTAAGAATAGAGTTAAAGAAGAATATATTGCTCACACTTGTAAAACTATTTTCGAAACAGAACTTTTCCAAAACACTTTAAAAGCAAAAGAAAGATATGGTCTTCGTTTGTTGGAAATAACAGATAAAAAGATTGAAGATTTTGTTAAAGTAGCATATAACGCATTTATTGATATAAAAACATATAATAAAAGATTGTATATGACAAAAGTCTTTGCTGGATTATTTGCTCATTTCTTCTTTGAATTGAAAGATAATGCAAGCAAAGTGGACATTCTTGCACGTTCAGCAAGAGATGTTAAGGAATTGACATCTCCAGAGGGTTACTATGTTGAAAATTTATTAAATTTATTCAAAATGCATCAAAATATTAAACATTGTAACATTGTTATGTTTGATAGAAATATGGCTGCATGGAGGGGAGAAGAATAAAAGGTCATATTTATACCTTTTTTCTAAAATAAAAATTATTTAGAGTTTAAAAAATTTGTAAATTTTGTCGAATTTTGTTAAAATATAAATATGGAAGAAATGATTGAAGTTAAAACAATAAAAACAAAACAAAAGCGTAAAGGCTATTTTGAATTTATGAAAAAGCTAATGAAGGTTAAATATAAAAAACCTCAATTTGTTTTTCTGGGTGATGAAATTGTTAATTCAGGCGTAATTTTAAGTAATCATGAAGGTACAGACGCTCCAATGGCGTTAGAAATATATTTAGATAAGCCCGTTAGAATGTGGGGAGCACATGAAATGAATTCGGGATTAATTAAAATGTATAAATATCAATCCCGTGTTTACTATCACGAAAAGAAGCATTGGAATTTGTTCTTGGCTAGATTGTTTTGTTTAATAGCTAGCCCATTAACAAACCTGTTTTATAGTGGATTAGATCTAATTTCAACATATAAAGATTCAAGATTTAGAAAAACTATAACTGAAACTCTTGATGCTTTAAAAGATGGAGATAATATTGTTATTTTCCCTGAGGTTTCAGATAAAGGTTATCTTGCTGAACTTGAGGGTTTCCATGCAGGGTTTGTGTTGCTTTGTGAACAGGCATTAAAGCAAGGTGTTGATATACCAATTTTTGTTTCTTATTATAAAAAAGATTGCAACACATATATTTTTGATAAGCCGATTAACTATTCAAAATTAAAAGAACAATATGTTTCAAGAGATGAAATTGCAAAACAGCTATGTTTACGATGTAATGAGTTGGGTAAAATGGAAATCAATAAAGAAAATAAAAAATAAGAAACACCCTGTTTGGGTGTTTTTTTGTAAAAATAATAAAAAATTTCGTTTAAATACTTGCAAAAATAAAATTAATATGATAATATAAATAAGTAACCGATATGCAGAGTTGGCGGAGCGGTCTAAAGCGGCGGTCTTGAAAACCGTTGAAGTGATGAGCTTCCTGGGGTTCGAATCCCTAACTCTGCGCCATTTAACACCACGTATTGTGGTGTTTTTTTAGGAGGGCTTATGCAATTGACAAATAATTGGGAAATGTTTTATACAGTTTCAAAGAATAATGAAGATTTGGTTGATCAAATCTCAATAGATGTGAAAAATAAGAGGTATGTTTTGGACATTGATGCTAATATTTGTGTGACTGATAGCGTTGATAAAAATGATAACTATACAGATTCAGTGCTCGTTAGTAGATTTATTTTTGATATAATTTTAAAATCGGTTAAAGAAAAAGGTTTTATGGAGATGAAAGAATCAAATTAATTTTATAGAAATAAACATAATAGACCTTTAGATTGTTTTTTGTTAAAATTTATATTTGTTGACATATATTATTTGTAAGATAAAGATATTTATGATATAATTAAATAAATGGAAAAGAGCGTTTATGTTGTATTAAGTCAAACAGGAACAATGTTTTCAAAAGCATTGAAGTTTTTCACGAATGCAGAATATAATCACGCTTCAATTTCACTAACTGAATCTCTAGATAAAATGTATTCCTTTGGAAGATTAAACCCATATAATCCATTTATTGGAGGTTTTGTTGAAGAAGGAAAAGATGTGGGAACATTCAAACGTTTTTATAAAACTAAAGCAATGGTTCTCGAGTTTAAGGTTAGTGAAGATAAGTATAAAGCAATAGAATATTTTATTGACTATTTTGTTAAAAATAAGAAAGAATTTCACTATAACTATTTAGGTGTTTTATATGCTTGCTTCAAAAAGCATCATACAAGTAGTAAAAGATTTTATTGCAGTGAATTTGTTAAAACTTGTTTAGAAACGTTTGATATTGAAAATGCAGATGAACTACCAAATATTATAAAACCAATCGACTTTTTGAAGTTGAATAATAAGAATATAATATACACTGGTTTTCTTCAAAATTATTCTTGCGAACAAAAAAGACACTTGTAGTGTCTTTTTTTTATTTCTTATTTTTTATTGTCAACTTTAAACATATGGCTAGCAAGGTCAAGACATTTATTTGAATAACCCCATTCATTGTCATACCAAGCAACAAGCTTAACAAAAGTTGGGCTAATCATAATTCCTGCTTTTTCATCAAAGATACAAGTATGATAATCTCCAACAAAGTCGCTAGAAACCACTGGTTCATCAGTGTAACCTAAAACATTTGGCATAACATCTTTTGAGTATTTTTTAATTGTTTTACAAATATGTTCATATGTTGTTGGTTTTTTAAGTTTTACAGTAAAGTCAACAACGCTAACGTTAATTGTTGGAACTCTAAAACTCATTCCTGTGAGTTTTCCTTTCAAGTGAGGAAGAACTTCTCCAACTGCTTTAGCAGCACCCGTTGAACTTGGAATAATGTTTGCGCTAGCAGCTCTGCCACCACGCCAATCTTTCTTTGAAATTCCGTCAACTGTAAGTTGAGTTGCTGTTGTTGAGTGGATAGTGCTCATTAATCCTTCTTCAATTCCATAAACATCATCAATAACTTTAACGAGTGGAGCAAGACAGTTTGTTGTGCAACTTGCATTAGAAACAACAGTCATATCGCTAGTATATTTATCTTCATTAACACCGCAAACAAAAGTTGGACATTCTTTTCCTGGAGCAGAGATAATAACTTTTTTAGCTCCTCCTTGAAGGTGACGAATAGCATCGTTTGCATGAGTGAATTTACCAGTGCAATCAATAACATAATCAGCACCAACAGATTTCCAGTTGATATTTTCTGGATCTTTTTCAGCGAAGAAAGCTACAGATTTTCTATTTAATTTAAGATTTCCATCAGCTGAAACCTTAAGTTCGCTGTTTGCTTTTCCGTGAACAGTGTCGTATTTGTATAAATAACAAGCATATTCTGGAGTTAAAAATGGATCATTAACTCCAACAACTTCAACATCATCACGCCCAACACTAGCGCGCATAATAAGACGGCCAATTCTTCCAAATCCGTTTAAACCAATTTTTGCTTTTGCCATAATTTATTTCCCCCTAACATAAATATTATTTTTATTTTATAATTTTAATATAACAAAGTCAATTAAATCATTCTTTTTATTAATTCTATTTTAAATTTTTTCCATTAGGTAAACATTTAAACATTATGTTAGCTTTGATTGCTTATTTTGTAACTTTTTATTTGATAATAAAGTTAAAAAGGGTAAAAATAAAAGTTTCGCCGTTTCCATTGTTAAAATTATATAAAAACGGTGTTTTATTTCATTCTTGTTCCAATCATAAATTGAACTTAAATAAAGAAGTTAAAACAATACTGATCAACACAAATCTTTATATTAAAACAGAAAAAGAAATTGTTGTTATTACAAACATAAAAGATGTTAAAAGATATAACAACACTTTATATTTTACTGCTTGTGGTCAAGTTAAAATTTTATTTAACTGTAATGATATTTATAAATATTTTGCAATAAATATTAGTTCTAAACATATTCAATTATCACAAATTAAGCAAGAAGCAATTCTTGACTTAATTAATCATATGTTCAACTATGAATTTAGCAAAACAACAAAAAAATTTTTAAACATAATTAGAAATGTTTTTAACATTAACTTTATAGATGAAAAGATTGTGGTGAAACCTAATAAGTTTAGGCTTTCTTTCGTGTTAACCTATAAAGTGAACAACACAATAAAAAGGGTTAATGTAAATCAAATATTTTGACAAATTTTAGAATTTTGATATAATATATATATTATGGAAAACTACGAAGACTTAAATATAAATTCAACACCGCTTGCTGAGAAAATGAGAGCTAGAACAATTGATGAATTTATAGGACAAAAACATATTGTTGGAGTTGATAGCTTAATTCGAAGAGCTTTAAAAGTTAACCGCTTGGGAAGCTGTATTTTTTATGGTCCTCCTGGAGTTGGGAAAACAACATTAGCATATATTGTTGCCAACTCACTTAATCTTGAATATGTTAAATTGAATGCTGTTTCAAGTGGAGTGGCGGAAGCAAAAAAGGTTATTGAAAAAGCAAAAACAAATTTTGAATTTACAGGTAAATCTACAGTTTTAATTTTAGATGAATGTCATAGATGGAATAAAGCACAAAGTGACTGTGTTTTAGAAGCAGTTGAACGTGGTTATATAACATTTATAGGAACAACAACAGAAAATCCACACGTTAGTATGACTCCAGCTATTGTTAGCAGATGTCGACTATTTAAGTTTAAGCCTTTAGAAATTAACGACATTAAAGATGCATTAATAATTGCTTCAAAAGATAAAGAAAGAGGATTTGGAAAACTTAATATTAAGCTAGAAATTGAAGCGCTTAATAGATTTGCGATGTATTGTCAAGGAGATTTAAGATCGGCTTATAATGCATTGGAACTTGCTGTTGCAACAACACCAGCAAATAATGACGGACAAATAGTAATTGATAATGTAGTTGCTAGTCAATGTATTCAACAACCTGTTATTTCAGTAGATGAAAATATTTATTATGATATGCTTAGTGCATTCTGTAAAAGCTTAAGAGGAAGCGATAGTGATGCGGCTTTGTATTGGTCTCAAAGATTAATTGCTGCAGGTTGTGACCCGCTTTTGATTTGTAGACGTCTAATTGCTCACGCGAGTGAAGATGTTGGAATGGCAGATAGTAATGCGGCCCTTATGGCTATGGTTGCAATGAATGCAATTAAAAATTTGGGTTTGCCAGAAGGGAATATTCCGCTAAGTCACGCAATAATTTATGTTTGTGAGGCGGAAAAATCTAACAGTGTTATAGAGGCACTGGGTGCTGCTCGTAATGATGCGGAATTTAATCCTGATGATAAAGTTCCAGAACATTTAAAGAACTATCATTATGAAGAAAAAGATGTTCCAAATTATAAATATCCACATAATTATGGAGGATATGTTAAACAACAATATTTGCCAGATAAGTTGAAAGATAGAGTTTATTATAAGCCTTCAAATAATGGTAGAGAAAAGGGCCTTATTAAGAAAAAAGATAAGTTTAAGTAAAAAATAAATAAAAAACATTTGCAATTTTTAAGGTGAATAATTTATAATCAAATTAGGTGGCGGAGCCATCAATATTATATTAAGGAGACAATAAATGGAATTAAAAGGAACTAAAACAGAAAAGAATTTATGGGAAGCTTTTGCCGGTGAAAGCCAAGCAAGAAATAAATATACATATTATGCTAGTAAAGCAAAAAAAGAAGGATATGAACAAATTGCAGCATTGTTTACTCGCACTGCTGATAATGAAAAAGAACACGCTAAAATGTGGTTCAAACTTTTACATGGAGGTTCAGTTCCTTCAACTCTTGAAAACTTAAAAGATGCTGCTGCTGGTGAAAACTATGAATGGACAGATATGTATGCAAATTTTGCTAAAACTGCAAGAGAAGAAGGCTTTGAAGATATTGCAAGAATGTTTGAAGGTGTAGCAAAAATTGAAGCAGAACACGAAGCAAGATATAATGCATTATTAGAAAATGTTCAAAACAAAAAATGCTTTGTTAAAAAAGAAGTTCAAGTTTGGGAATGTAGAAACTGTGGACATAAACACGTTGGAAAATCTGCTCCAGAAGTTTGTCCGGTTTGTGATCACCCTCAAGCATACTTTGAAGTGGAAGCAAAAAATTATTAAAAATAAAAAAGAGAGTTCTAAACTCTCTTTTTTGTTATATATTTGCTAATTTAAGAAGTAAATTAATTATAATTCAATAATTAAATCTTCAACATTGTGAATGTGTTTATCTTCAGCAACTTTTCTTAAAATATCATTCATTTGACCAATTGGTGGAATAGTTGTGTCTGTTAATGGAACAAATCTTTGAGAAACCACATTGTCGCTTCCTGTTGTTTTAACTCTGATTTGTTTGTTGCCCTTCATATATCTAATTTCAACTTTTTCAGTTTCGTTATTAGATTTGATCTTTAATGTTGTTCCAATAACTTCTCCAGAAGATGTTATTGGTCTTGTTTCATAAGATAAACGTTGAGCGGTTTTAACAAGAAGATTTGGTCTATCGTTTTGTTCATTTAATATTGAATCAATACTAAGTTGATTCTCATCATAATTTTCGTCAAACAATTTTAATTGTTCAGGATTGCTTGAATATGTAATTTCATCTTCATTATTTTGAGAATTGTTTTTATTAACTTCTTCATCAACAACTAAAGTAGTTGTAGATTGTTTTTCGTTGGTAACAATTTGTTCTTCAGTTTTGATTTCAGTTTGGTTTTCAGCTTCATATCTAGCAACTAATCTAGCAATTAATCTATCTCCGTTAACAATTTCAGCAGCTTTATCATTTTTGTTTTTTAAGTTTTTTGCTGTTTGTTTTAATTTTGAAGACTTTTTATTTGTTTGATTTAAATCGGCTTCAGAAACTGCATCAATATAGATTTTTAATGTTGAGAAAATGTCGGCATTTTCAATCAATGATCTATGGATATGTTTATTGTTAGATTCCTTGCAAGTTAACATTGCATATAATTTAGATTCTAAAACATCTTTAGATACAAATTCGTCAACTTGACTTAACAATTCATACATTGATTTGAGTTTAGCATTCTTGTTTTCAATATTGTTTAATTCAATTGTGCGGAATTTTTTAACTAAATCTTCAGTGTATGCTTCGATGTGGTGAATTCTATTTCTATTTATTGTGTTTAAATAATGTCTTTTGACAAATCTAAATGGAGCAGTAAACCAAGAACCGTGATTTGTTTTAAGAATTGATTTCTTTGTTTGTTGAACTTTGTTAATAAGATCTGTTATATGTAATGATTCAATAGCAACACCGTTTTCATATTCTTTTAAGTTCTTTTTAGCTGTTTTATACCAAACTTTATAGTGAAGATTTGTTAGAGCTCTTTTAGCTTTTAAAACAATTGGAGTAGAAGCTAAACCTGCCAAACCGCCAACAGTTGCTGTTGCCATCATTGTTAAACCAGGAGTTCCAGAAACTGGGATTATTCCTAAAACAGTTGATCCGCCAATTAAACCAGATGACAATATTGCACCAGCTGCTGCACCAATTCCAGCTGAAGTTATTGCTGTTGGAATTAAAACCTTTTTGATGAAATAATCGCGTTTAGGATTAGTTTTTCTAAATTTTAAAGATTTTTTATCCATAACAAGCTTTGTGTCTTTAGGATTTTGAAAGTAACTAAAAAGTTCTTCAGCATGTTTTGTTGAGAAGTTATTTTCTTCTAAGAACATTTTAAAACCTTCCAAATCTGGAATATAATCTGAATCTATAAAATCATTATATAACTTAGTGAAATCTGCGATATATTGAGTGTTGATTTTTTTAGCCATTTTGTCCTCCTAATAATATTTATTCGTACATTAATTAAATATTCTTTAGTATTCGAATTGTATTCAATCCGTTTATTTGTAACCGAATTATATAACACACTTTGAGGTTTGTCAATACCCAAAATTTAAAAAAACCGGGTATATAACCCGATTTTTATTTGTTTAATATTAAATATTAGCTCTAAATTATATTTTTTTATGAAAAATTATTAACATTAATTATTGATATGATTAAGCATTGTTTGAACAACTTGGTCAACATTTAGATTGGTTGAATCAACAACTATGGCGTTTTTAGGAACAACTAATGGCGCGATTTCTCTAGTTTTATCTAGTTCATCACGTTCAGCTAATTGTTCTTCGATTTCTTGAAGTGTAATGTTTGTATGTTTTGCTTTTTCCTCTTCAAATCTTCTTCTAGCACGCTCCTTAATTGAACAATCTAAATAAAACTTGATTTCAGCATTAGGGAAAACAAAACTTCCAAGATCTCTTCCTTCCATAACCACATTGTGTTTAGAACAAAAAGCTTTTTGGCATTCATCAACTCTTTGTCTGCAAAACTTATTAGCAGCAATATAGGCAACGAGAATGCTGATAGTGTTATTTCTTAAAACAGGGGTGTAGTCTTTATTATTAACAAAAACACATTGATTTCCATCAATCATTTCAACTTTCAATTCAAAGTTGGGAATAGGTGATAGAGTTGACATCTCTTCAATATTAAATTTGTTTTCATAAAGAAATGCTGTTATTCCTCTATAAAGAGCCCCAGAATTAAAGTGGATAAATTTAAGCTTATCCGCAAGAATATCTGCAACTGTTGATTTTCCACTTCCGGCTGGACCATCAATTGTTATAATCATAAACTATAATTTCCTTTTTTACCTAATTCTCTTTCAATTCTAATGAGTTGATTATATTTAGCAACTCTGTCTGTTCTGCAAATTGAGCCAGACTTAATTTGTCCAGCATTAACGGCAACAGCAAGGTCAGCAATAAATGTATCTTCGCTTTCACCAGAGCGGTGAGAGATAACTGTGTTGTAGCCGTTTTCTTTTGCTAGGCGAATTGTTTCAAGAGTTTCAGATAATGTTCCAATTTGATTTAATTTAATTAGGATTGCATTTGCAACACCTTTTTCAATTCCTTCTTTTAAGATTTTAGGATTTGTAACAAAAACATCATCTCCAACAATTTGAATTTTGTTTCCAAGTTTTTTTGTCATTTTTGTCCAACCAGCCCAGTCGTTTTCACCAAGTGGGTCTTCAATGGAAATGATAGGGAATTTTTTAATTAAAGAAGCGTACCAATCTATCATTTGAGTTGTTGTGAAACTTCCGGCTCCGCTTTTTACCAAATCATATTTTTTAGTTTTAGGATTATAGAACTCGCTAGCTGCAACGTCCATTGCTATTGCAATGTCTTTTCCTGGAATATAATTTGCATTTGTAATAGCTTCAACAATTGCTTCTAAAGGTTCCTCATTGTTTTTGAAGTTTGGAGCAAAACCGCCTTCATCACCAACGCCTGTTGAATATCCTTTCTTTTTAATGATTTTCTTTAATTCAACAAATGTTTCGCTTGCCATTTGAACAGCTTCCTTAAAAGAATTCGCGCCAATAGGCATAATCATATATTCTTGGAAGTCGACATTAGAGTCTGCGTGAGCTCCACCATTAATAACATTCATCATTGGAACTGGGAGTTTTGTTCCGTTTCCAAGTGTTTTATATAATGATTTGTTTTTAACTAAAGCATTTGCTTTTGCAACAGCTAAAGAAACAGACAAAATTGCATTCGCCCCTAAATTTGTTTTAAATTCAGTTCCATCTAAATCGAGCATAATATCATCAATTTCTTTTTGTTTTGCAACATTTTTTCCTACCAATTTTGGAGCGATTACCTTATTTACATTTTCGCAGGCTTTCAAAACACCTTTTCCGTGAAAGCGTGTTTCACCATCACGAAGTTCTAAGGCTTCACGTTCACCAGTTGAAGCACCACTTGGAACAATTGCGTTAACCTTAGTTCCATCTTCTAGAGTGAGGCAACATTCAACAGTTGGATTGCCTCTGCTGTCTATAACTTCATAAGCAACAATAGATTTAATTTTCATATTTTTTCTCCTTAATTAAATATTATCACAAAAAAATTAATAAATAAAATAAATTTAGTGCTTTATATTGAAAATGAATAAATTTTATGATATATTTTCAGTATGAAAGAATTAAAAAGAAATTTACAAGAAAGCATAGTGTTGCAAAATCTATTTATTTCAATTTATCCTAAAATGATAAAAGAGAAGGATAAGCCTTTTTATAAATTCGTTAGGAGTCACACAAGAACAAATTATACTGATGTTGCAAACGAAATAATTAAAGAAGTGTCGGTTAATTTGATTAAAGAGATTATGGTTTTGCTTAATCAGGTTTGGGTTGACAATCCTAGAATTTTTGATGAGGGTTTAAAGAATGATAAAAATTTATTCAATGAGATAAAATCGCAAATTGCTGACGGAGAAAAACTTCCTTTTAATAATAGGGAATTATACAAAAGAGTTAGACAAGCCATTGCTCACAATAGTGAAGATGTTGAAAATTTTGTTTATAATCTTAAAAGTTTTGAGTTAAATTTAGGGAAAGTTAATGGAGAAGATTGTGTTGTTAATCTTAAATTTTCTCATTTCTCACAGCTGTTACAAGTTTTATTTGAAAATGTAAATGCTGAAAACAATCCAATACAGTTTTGTATAGACGGAAGTAATCCAATAAAAACAAGGCAAGACATCTTTGAAAATATAAAGATGTTTAATGGTGAAGAATTTTTTGATTTAGACGAAAATCAAATTAATAGAATATACAACTATTTCAACTATGTTAGACCGGGAATAGAAATTGAGGGGAACGAAAGTGAAGTTAAAAAAGTTCTATCATTGCCCAAAAACGCAGATAGATTAATTTATGAAAAAATATATGCATTAAAAGCCGTAAAACAAATGACATCTGGATCTTGTTGGAATGAAATGGAATTAGATGATGTTGTTGATAATATAAACACATATCAAGCCATCGTTTCTAACTTGTTATTTACAATGGTTTCATCAAGAACAAATGAAGAACTTGAAGTTTTGTTAGATGGATGTGTTTCAGGGTTAGGTGGAAACAAAATTAGGCACCTTAGGAATGCGTTGTGTCACGGAAGATATTTTAACGATTATAACACTTGCTTTTATTTCTATGACGGAAAAGAACCTTCTTTTAAACTAAAACTAAACACAAATGACATTAATAAGATTTTAGACAGATTGGCAAATGGCGATTACTCTGTTAGTGTTTTACCATAAAAATTTTAAAAAAAATATAAAAAACATTAAAAAATTATTAAAAAATGCAGAAAAATAATAAAAATTAAGAAATTTATTAATAATTTAAACCAAATAATTGTGTTTTATTTATAATAAATAATATATTTTGTTTATTTTAAAAGCTTTTAAAAATTTTTAAAATATGATATCATATACATATGGAAATATTAAATTTAAGATTAAAAAGTAAGAATAATGCAAATGTATTCATATGTTCAACTGATGCTGGTGATTTTGAATTGCATAGCGATATTATTGTTAAAAATCATATTAAAAATGGTGAATATGATGATGAAAAGTTCTATCAATCAGTGCAGGAAAGTGGTGAGATTATTGCGTTTAATTTGGCAACTAAATATATAAGTTCAAGGCTTAAAACAGAACAACAAATTAAAGATTATTTATATAAAAAGGAATATCATAAACAAATAGTTGATTTTGTGGTTGAAAAACTTAAAGAATATAAAATTATTGATGATAATAACTATGCTGAAAGTTATATAAAAAGCAATCCCAACTTTAGCAAAAATAAACTTAAACAGAAGTTGTTTTCAACTGGAATTAAATCTCAGATTGTTGAAGAAAACTTACTCGAAGTGAGAGATGATGAAAGTTGCAAAAGAAATGCTGAAAAATATCTTCGTAATAAAACATTAGATAAGCCAACAGTTGAAAAGTTGATTAGAAGACTTCAAGGAATGGGATATAAGT